>NZ_JBZRPK010000464.1:0-5145 GCF_058382125.1 Haloferax sp. s1 | reverse complement strand
GAAACCGGTCCCCGCCCCCCAACCCCATCCACCGCGCCACCCGCCAGCTACCGTGCCAAGCCAGTCGCCGGTCGTACGGGCATGGCACCCGTCCCAGCAACGGAAAGCGCCCCGGCGTGTGCCTCCGCGGGCGAGCCCGGGCGCGCCCTGGATGCTGCCGTCCCCGGCCACTGCGCCCGCCAAACCGCCGTCAACCCGCCGGCCGCGGACCTCGACCACGTGGTCTCACGGTGGGAGGAGAATCCAGTGATGACCATCACCGTCGGTGCGGCGGACACTATCGACCGCCTGCGCGAACGCGGCTTCGACGGACGACTCTGTCTCCGGGCGAACCCCGGCATCGGCGCGGGCCACCACGAAAAGGTCCGAACCGGCGCGCACGCGAAGTTCGGTATTCCAATCGACCGCGTTCCCGACCTCGCCGAGGACGTGCGCGACGACGTTGCCCTCGTCGGCGTCCACGCCCACGCGGGAAGCGGTATCTCCGGCGACGACCTCTCGGCGCACCGCGAACTGGTCCGCCGAATGGGCGACCTCGCCCGCTCCATCGACGGCCTCGAATTCGTCGACGTGGGCGGCGGCTTCGGCGTCCCGTACCGCGAGGACGAACCGCCGCTTTCCCTCGACGCCGTGGCCGACGCGACCCGCGAGGCACTCGGCGACACCGACGCCCGACTCGCAATCGAACCCGGGCGCTACGTCGTCGCCGACGCGGGCGTCCTCCTCTCGCGAGTCAACACCGTGAAGGACGTGCCCGAAACGACCGTTGTCGGCATCGACGCTGGTATGACGACGTTGCTCCGACCGGCGATGTACGACGCGTACCACGCGATTTCGAACCTCTCTCGGCCCGATGCCGAGGCGGTTTCGACTATCATCGCAGGACCCGTCTGCGAGACGAGCGACGTGTTCGCCGACGGCCGATTACTCGCCCGTCCCGAACGCGGCGACCTTCTTGCACTCGGTAACGCGGGCGCATACGGATACGAGATGGCGAGCACCTACAACTCCCGTCCGCGCCCTGCAGAAGTCGTCCTCGATGGCGACGAGTCCCGAGTCGCTCGCCGCCGCGAAACCCTCGACGACATCACCACTCTCGAACGAACCGCATCCGAACACATCCCCAACTGACCAAGCACCTACACAAACCAATGAGCGTACTCAACTCCGTTCCATTCGAAAAGTACCACGGCACCGGAAACGAATTCTTCGTCGTCGACGCCGAAGACCCGGTTCCCGACCGCCCCGCATTCGCACGAACCCACTGCGACCGAGACGCAGGTATCGTCCTGACTGGAAGCGACCGACGCGGCGCAGACGGCGTCCTCTTTCTCGCACTCGAATCGCGCTACGACCCGCCGCGGGTCGTCATGACTCTCGTCCAACCGGACGGCTCCGTGGCCGCCATGTGCGGAAACGGCGCTCGCGTGGCCGCTGCATGGGCCGCCGAGCGAGCCAACACGGACGAAATCATGATTGACACGCCCGCCGGAACCCGCCGCGCGACCGTCAACGGAAACGAAGTAAACGTCGAGATGGGTATCCCCTCGTTCGACCCGCGGGATGTCCCGCTCGAAAGCGACGACGAACTCGTCGAGGGTGAGGTCGAAGGACTAACCGTCACGGCCGTCAACACGGGCGTTCCACACGCCGTCGCGTTCGTCGACGACGTGGACGACGTGGACCTCGAATCGGTCGCGCCGTCTATTCGACACGCACCGCTGTTCTCCGAGGGAGCGAACGTCACCATCGCCTCGCCGGACGGCGAAGGCGGCTTCCGCCAGCGCACCTTCGAGCGCGGTATCGAAGGTGAGACGCAGTCTTGCGGAACCGGCGCAGTCGCCGTCGTTGCCGTCGCCAAGCGACTCGGACTCGTCTCCGGCGACGACCCGGTTTCCGTCTCACCACCGGGTGGTGCGCTCTCCGTGACCGTTCCCGACGAAGGAACGGCGCTTCTCGGCGGCCCGGCCGTCCGCGAGGGGAACGGCGAAGCCGACATCGTCTTCCGCCAACGATGAACGACGAGGGGTTCGACCCCATCGCGTTCCTCGAACGGGCCGTCCCCGTAGCCTCGAACGATGACGTGGACGAGATGCGTGACCTGCTGGTCGAAACGCTCGAATCCCACGGTACCGACGCGACTGTCGACGACGCGGGGAACACACTCGCCGCGAAAGGTGTCTCCGACCCCGAGACGCACCTCGTCCTCAACACGCACATCGATACCGTCTCTCCACACATCCCGTACGCCCGCGAGGAGGGAATTATCCACGGACGAGGTTCGTGCGATGCGAAGGGACCGCTCGCAGCACTTCTCGCGGCGTTTTTCGCGGTCGACCCTGCTCCCGACGCTCGGGTGACGCTGGCGATTACGCCCGACGAAGAACTCCTTTCGACCGGCGCGGCCGCCCTCGACGTGGACGGCGACTGCTACATCGTCGGCGAGCCAACCGGTCTCGACGTGTGTACGGCCGCGAAAGGCCGCTTCGAGGGAACGGTCACATTGGCTGGCATCGCTGCACACGCCGCAGAGCCGGATTCGGGTAGCAACGCTATCGACGCGCTCGCGCCGGTCCTCGACGCGATTCGGTCGTTCGACGACGACCGTGACGAACACCCCGACCTCGGCGCGGCGACGCTGACGCCGACGATGGTCGACGGCGGCGAGAACTCGAACCAGGTTCCGGCAGCCTGTCGACTCGTCGTCGACCGCCGGAGCGTCCCACCGGAGACGGCTGACGGCTTCCGCGAGGCGCTCGAATCGACGCTTCGAGACGCCGCACCCGACGAAGTTGACGTCGACTTCGAACTCACCGAGCGGCCGACGCCGTTCCTCGAAGCGTTCGCAACCGACCCCGACCACGAACTCGTGACGACGCTCGCACGGGCGTCGCAGGAGGCCGGTGGACGAGGTGCTGTTCGTCCATTCACGGCGGCGACCGAAGCGTCGTATTTCTCTCCGTCACCAGTGGTCGTCTTCGGTCCCGGCGAACTCGCCGACGACGAGGGCGCAGTCGCACATGCCGACCGAGAGTACGTGACGATAGACGACGTTCGAACCGCGGCTACATCGCTCAAAACTGCTGTTTCCGAGCTTATTGGAACAGCAACTGTCGATTAATCAAAACGTACTTGTTCGTCCAAAGATATATCTTGGACGATGCGTCCCCTCCAGTCGCTCACCGTCGTCTTTGTCTTCCTCCTCCTCCTCTCGACACCCGGGGCCGTCGTTGCTGACGGTTCCACCGTCATCAACTATCAGGGTGACTCCCTCGTCCTCGACGCGGATACAGACCAACACATCAGCGGAACGACGCCGTTCGAAGCCGGGGCCGTCATCGGCATCCGAATCAAATCGGTCGGCGGGACACACCCGTTTCTCGTATCGAAGCCGGTTCGTGTCGGTGAAAACGGAACCTTCGACGTATCGTTCGACCTTTCGGAGTTAGCACCACTTCGAGGAGGAGCAGTACAAATCACGGTTCGGCACAACGAGACAGCTATCTACGAGCTAAATGGAACGGTCGTGACAGGTAATATGCCTGAGGATTCGACGTTTACGCCGATACCCGGAGCGGACGAAACGACAACGACGACCGAGCGGACCACGACGATACGTTCGACAACCGACTCGATGTCGGGGTTCGAAATCCCCGGATTTGGCGTCGGAACAGCCATCATCTCCCTGTTATCGGTTGTGTTGCTCGCTCGCACACGGAAGTAGCCCACCGCGAAGTCGGAACGCAACGCCCTTTTTCCACCACACCTATCGTCGGCGTATGTACGAGGCGGTCTACGCACACCCCGACGGCGAGAGCACGGCTAGTCGCGTCGCGACCGCCGCCGGTCGATACGGTTACGACGGCGTCGTCATCCGCGGCCTCGACGCACGTCCCGATTACGACCGCCTCCGTGACGCGCTCGATGTTGACCTCGTCGACGCCGCGGAAATCGACGCACCGGACCCGGAACACGCCAGCGGCGCGGTCGGAAACTACCGACCGCAGCGCGAACTCGTCATCCTCCGCGGCGGGACGAACGCGCTCAATCGCTTCGCCGTCGAACAGCCACGAGTGGACGTGCTTTCGCGTCCGATGGCCGACCGCGGGAACTTCAATCACGTCCTCGCCAAGGCCGCCCGAAACAACGGCGTCCGCGTCGAATTCGACCTCGGACCGGTGCTCAGAAGTGACGGCGGTACCCGCGTGCAGGCGATTTCCGACCTCCGGAAACTCCGCGAGCTCGTCGAATACTACGACGTGCCCTACGTCGTCTCCGCCGGGCCGCACTCGCACCTCGAACTTCGCGCGCCCAGAGAACTGGCCGGACTCGGAGAGGTCATCGGCTTCGACGAGGAGCAAATTCTCGACGGACTCCGGGAGTGGGGACGACTCGCCGAGCGGAACCGCGAGCGGATGTCCGAGTCGTTCATAGCCCCGGGCGTCGAATGTGGCCGATATGAAGAAGACAATTGAGGAACACGCCGCTCGCTTCTCCGATATCGCCACCGACTACGACGAGTCACAGGACAGCGAAGAGTACCGTGCGTGCGTCTCGCTTGTCGTCCACTACGCTGACCCCTCGGCCGACGACGTCGTTCTCGACCTCGGCACTGGCACGGGAGCCATCGCACTCGCACTCGCACCTGACGCAAAGCGCGTCGTCGGCCGCGACATCAGCGAGGGAATGCTCGAACAGGCCCGCGAGAAGGCCGCCGAAGTCGGCATCGAGAACGTCGAATTCGACGAGGGGCGATTCCGTGACCCGAACGTAGATGACGGAGAACAGGTCGACATCGTCGTCTCCAACTTCGCCATGCACCACCTCTCGGACGAAGAAAAGCGCGAGACTATCGAGGTCATCTCCGACCTCGAACCGCAGCGATTCGTCCTCGGTGACGTGATGTTCTTCGGCGAACCCGACCCCGAGGAACCGTACTACTCGCCGGAAGTCGACGACCCCGCGACGGTCGGCTTCCTCGCTGACGCGCTCACCGACGCCGGATTCGTCCTCACGGCCGTCGAATCCGTCCACGAACAGGTCGGCGTTCTCGTGGCTGAACGAGCACCCGACATCGACGAATAAGCTCGATGAAACACCTGCCAAAACACCTGCGGCCGCGGTGGCGATACCTCGCGGTCGAAA
>NZ_JBZRPK010000701.1:10408-17712 GCF_058382125.1 Haloferax sp. s1 | reverse complement strand
AACCCGTCGGGCGCGACCGGAGACGGCGTCGCGATGGCCACCCTCGCGGGTGCGACCGTCTCGGACATGCAGTACGTGCAGTTCCACCCGACCGCGTACGACCCGGAAACCGACCCGTCCGCCGAGGAGTCGGCGCAACCGTTCCTCGTGAGCGAAGCCGTCCGCGGCGAGGGTGCTGTCCTGCGAGATGCCGACGGTCGGCGCTTCATGCCCGATGTCCACGAGGACGCCGAACTCGCACCCCGCGACGTGGTCTCCCGCGCCGTCGCTCGCGCCCGCGACCAAACCGGCCGAGTCGTCCTCGACGTCTCCGACATCGACTTCCGCGAAGCGTTCCCCGACCTCGCCGACCTGTGCGACGACCGCGGCGTCGACCTCGACGCCGGGATTCCAGTCGCTCCGAGCGAGCACTTCCTCTGTGGCGGCATCGCCGTCGACAAGCATGGGCAGACCTCGCTCGACCGACTGTTCGCCGCCGGTGAGTGCGCCCGAACCGGCGTCCACGGCGCGAACCGCCTCGCCTCGACGAGCCTTCTCGAAGGACTCGTCTGGGGCACCCGCGCTGGCGAGACGGCGGCAGCGCAAGGTCGTGGAAACGCGACTGTCGTCGAATATTCGCCGCCGCGAGATTCGGACCCGGCGCTCCCCGACGCGTTCGCGGACGCGAAGTTTGCTCGCCTCGGCAAGACGATGGACGAGTTCGTCGGCGTCGAGCGAACCCCGGACGGACTCGAAACCGCTCGGTCGCGGCTCCGCCGCTTGAAGGGCGAGGTCGACGCCTACGCCCGAACTCGCGTTTCGAGGTCGCTCTACGAACTCCGGAACGCCTGTATCTCGTCGCTTCTCGTCGCCCGCGCTGCCGCATCCGCACCGTCAGCTGGCTGTCACTCGCTCTCCGATTCGGAGGTGACTGCCAGTGCTGACGACTGAGACGGTCGAACGATGGTTGGCCGAAGATATCGGCCACCGGGACGTGACGAACCACGTTCCCGGTGAGACGACCGGACGACTCGTTGCAAAAGAATCGACGGTCGTCGCCGGACTGGACGCCGCGGTCGCGGTCTTCGACTACCTCGGAGTCGAGGCCGAACGGACGGTCGAAAACGGTGAGTCGGTCGACGCTGGCGACGTGGTCCTGCGCGCCGCAGGCGATGCACAGAACGTCTTCCGTGGAGAGCGCGCCGCGGCCAACGTCGTCGGCCACGCCTCGGGAGTCGCGACCGCGACCAGAGAGGCGGTCGACATCGTCCGAGAAGTATCCAACTCGGCTCGTGTTGCTGCAACCCGGAAGACGACGCCCGGTCTGCGCGGAGTCGAAAAACGGGCCGTCGTCGCCGGTGGCGGCGACACCCACCGACTCACGCTGTCCGGGATGGTCATGGTGAAAGACAACCATATCGCGGAACTCGGATTAGAGCAGGCGGTTCGACGGTTCGCCGAACGGAAATCGTTCGCAACGAAACTCGAAGTCGAAGTGGAGTCACCGGAGATGGGCGAGCGTGCCGCGGCCGCCGGTGCCGATATCGTCCTCTTCGACAACCTCCCGCCCGAACGCGTCCGCGAAGGTGTCGCCCGGCTACCGGACGATGTCATCTCGGAAGCCAGCGGCGGTATCACGCTAGAAACGCTCCAGTCGTACGCGGAGACCGGCGTCGATGTCGTCTCGATGGGGTGGCTCACACACAGTGCGCCGAGTTCGGATTTCTCGTTTAGAACAGGGTGATACCTCCCTGACTGTCACCGAACCGCCACGTTCATAACCGCGTGCAAAGTGGGTCGCACGATGACCGACCAGCGCACCGTCCGCGACTTCTCTGTGACTCCGGTCGCGAAGTATTACGCCTACAAGACGACTGAGTACGTCTCGTTTACCGCGGCGATTTGGATTCTATTCGTCAGGTCGCAGGGTCTCTCGTTTGCTGAAGTCGGTGCGCTCAACAGTATCTGGTGGCTCGCGCTGGTCGCCGGCGAGATTCCGACCGGGTACCTCGGTGACCGACTCGGCCGCCGGTCCGCGATGTCGTTGGGCACGGCCATCATCGCCATCTCGACAGTTGCGATGGGGCTGTCGCAGACGTTTCTCCAGTTCGCCGTCGTCTACGCCGCGTGGGCAATCGGCCAAACCTTCAGGTCGGGCAGCGACGATGCGTGGCTGTACGACCTACTGGAGGAAACGAGCGAGACACACGAGTTCGCCAATGTTCGCGGGCGAGCCACCGGAATTGGCCTCGCAATCGGGGCCGTGACGACACTCGCTGGCGGCGTACTCGCCGACGTAGCGAACTACTCGGTTCCCTTCTTCGCCACCGCAGTGGTGACAGCGCTCGGTATTCCGGTTCTGCTTTCGGTTCCCGAAACGGGTGACGGTGGCGGCGACTTCACCCCGCGGAAGGCGATTCGCGTCATCCGAAATCGACTGACTCAACCCCCACTTCGGAGCTTCGTGGTCTACTTCGCGCTCCTGTTTGGCGTCGTCAACATGGCGTACATCCTCGACCAGCCGATACTCCGTGCTGTCGCAGTGGACCTTGGTATCCCCGAGTCAGCGACAAATACGGCCGTGAGTACCTCGTATGCCGCCTTCTCGATTATCGCGGCGGGGGCAACCTACCGTTCCGGGGGGGTTAGCGACCGACTCGGCGTCCGGCGGTGGGTCCTCGTCTCGCCGCTTTTCGTCGCCGTGTCCTACGCCGTGCTCCCAATCTTCGGTCCACTGGCGTTCCCGGTATTTGCCGTCGTTCGCGGCGTAAACAACGTCTCGGGCGTCCTCGGAAACCAGTACATCAACGACCGTGTCGACTCGGTTGGGCGCGCAACCGTCCTCTCCGCCGCCGGGATGCTCTACTCGCTCGCCGTCGTTCCGTTCGAACTCGCGGGTGGTGTCGTCGCCGACGTGGTCTCTCCAACCGGCGCACTCGCCCTATTCGGCGGGGTTCTTGCGGTCGGTGCAGGCGTGTTGTGGGTTGTCGAACGCCCAATCTGAGTTTTCTTGTGTGCGGTTCCCTTGCGTACAGTTCCCAGCGACCTTCCCGGCTGCGACGAAGGGAAAACCCCTTACATACGGTCGTCGCACTCGCGGGCAATGGGCTTCTTTGACGACCTTCAGGACCGCATCGAGAAGGTGGACAGTGTCGTCTCGGTCGGACTCGACGCCGACCTCGACCGGATTCCCGAACACCTCCGCGACGAGGACCTGCCGCGGTGGGCGTTCAACCGCCGCATCATCGACGCGACGCACGAACACGCGGCGGCCTACAAGCCGAACGCGGCCTTCTACGAGGACGAAGACGGCTGGCGCTCGCTCCGCGAGACCATCGCCTACGCACACGGAAAGGATGTTCCCGTCCTCCTCGACGCCAAGCGCGCCGACATCGGCAACACGACGCGACAGTACGCGAACCTGCTTGACGACGCCGACGCCATCACCGTCAACCCCTACATGGGCCGCGATTCCATCCAACCGTTCCTCGCCCGCGAGGACAAGGGCGTGTTCGTCCTCTGTCGCACCTCTAACCCGGGCAGCGCGGACCTCCAGTCGCTCGAACTCGCCTCCGGAGAACCCCTGTACGAGCGCGTCGCGGCGCTCTGCGACCTCTGGAACGAAAACGACAACGTCGGACTCGTCGTCGGCGCGACCGGCCCCGAAGAGTTGGAAGACCTCCGCGAGCAGGTCCCCGACCTGCCGTTTCTCGTCCCCGGCGTCGGCGCACAGGGTGGCGACGCCGAGGCGGCAGTCGAGTACGGACTGGCAGACGGCGTCGGTCTCGTGAACTCCTCACGCGGCATCATCTTCACCGGCGAAGACCAGGGAGAACACTTCGACAAGGCTGCGGGACAGGCGGCGAAGCGACTCAAAGAGCGGCTGAACCAGTACCGGTAAGTCTGCGGAAATCACAGACTGGCACTGGACTGTACCGCTCTCGGCGGGACGTTTACCAGCGTGCGTCACCAACTACGTCCGTGGACCGAGACCGACTTATCATGGGCCTCGCGGCGGTGTTCGCGGGTATTACCATGCTCCTCGTCGTGTTGGCATTCGCCTACCGACAGCTGTTGTTGTTGTTGGTAGCTGTGCCCTTCGGCGCGACGACGTACTTCATGTACTCGGACGTGAGCGGCCGGTTCGAAGAACGGTTTAGACGGCGAGTTCAGGCGGATGCTGGCGGGGTCGGCTTTCAGTCGGGCGGTGGCGGCCCACAGCAGCGCGAAACCGGCGGGTTCGGTGCAGGGCCACGACGTGGTCCCCGAGAAGGCCCCGGTGCAGGACGGTTCGGGCGCGCCGGACGACAGGGTGGACCGCAAAGTGGCGCACGTACTGACCAGAACAGGGTTCGCCCACCTCGACGCGGGATGAGCCGAAAGAAGGCCCTCCGGACTCTCGGTCTCGACGCCGATGCCTCCTCCGAGGACGTGAAACGAGCGTACCGAGCGCGAGTGAAGGAGACGCATCCAGACGCCGAATCGGGCGACGAAGAGACGTTCAAGCGCGTCAACCGCGCCTACGAACGGCTCTCCGAGTGACGGGTTGCGAACTACTTTTCGAGTAACGGGCTACGAACGGCTTTTCAAGTACGAACTGTGCGTACCGAGTAGTCTACAGAAGGAACAAGGCGAGTGCCTCGGAGTCTCGCAAATCGCGCTGCGATTTGCTGGATACAGGAAATCGAAGATTACCCTTGACTTGACCCCGAGGCAGTTCACAGATTTCTGATAGCTGTTCGAGACGACGCCGTCTCAATTGTGGTATTGTATCATGGTAGTATCTACCGCGGAAAGCGTTTTCACGGTCGGTTTCCTACGGCTTTCCATGAGCGTGGATCGGTCTCTCCTCGAAGAGGCCCTCGAGCGCGGTGAGGAGGAAGGCGGAAGCGTCGAGTTCAAAGAACGCCTCACCCGTGCCGTTCACCTGTCCGACGGTCGGATGGAGTCGCTCGCGGCCCAACTCCGACACCGAGTGCTTTCCGGCGACGGCGTCGCCACCTACGTGGTCGGCGTCACCGACGACGGGGGCATTGCCGGTATCTCCCCCGATGACTTCTCCGAAACGATGGACGTGCTCTCCTTGCTCGCCGAGGAGGCAGGTGCTCACATCGAAGACGTAGAGACGTGGGGCGTCGGCGACGCCGCCGAACGCGGACTCGTCGGGGTCGCGACCATCCGCGAGGGTGCGATGCTAGATGTCGATGACGACCACATCGTCGTCGGCACTGCTGGCCACGTCGACCACGGCAAATCGACCCTCGTCGGGTCGCTCGTGACGGGACAAGCCGACAACGGAGACGGCGAGACGCGTTCGTTCCTCGACGTGCAGCCCCACGAGGTCGAACGCGGTCTGTCCGCGGACCTCTCGTATGCCGTCTACGGCTTCAGCGAGGACGGACCGATTCACATGCGGAATCCCCACCGCAAATCCGACCGAGCACAAATCGTCCAAGAGGCGGACCGATTGGTCTCGTTCGTCGACACCGTCGGCCACGAGCCGTGGCTCCGGACGACGATTCGCGGACTGGTCGGTCAGCGACTCGACTACGGGTTGCTCGTCGTCGCCGCCGACGACGGCCCGACGCGGACGACCCGCGAACACCTCGGCATCTTGCTGGCGATGGAACTCCCGACGGTCGTCGCCATCACGAAAGTCGACGCCGTCACCGACGAGCGCGTCGACGAAGTCGAACGCGAGGTCGAGCGACTCCTCCGCGACGTGGGACGGACGCCGCTCAGCGTCGCACGTCACGGTGTCGACGCCGCGGTCGACGAAATTAGCGAATCCGTCGTTCCGCTCGTACTGACAAGCGCCGTGACGATGGACGGATTGGAGGTTCTCGACCATCTTTTCGAGGCACTCCCGAAGCGCAGCGCCGCCGAAGGCGACTTCAAGATGTACATCGACCGGACGTACTCGGTCACCGGCGTCGGGGCAGTCGCCTCCGGCACGGTCAACTCCGGCGCGGTCGAAGCGGGCGACAAACTCCTCTTGGGACCGATGTCGGACGGGGAGTTCCGAGAGGTCGAAGTTCGCTCTATCGAGATGCACTACCACCGCGTCGACCGGGCCAACGCCGGTCGAATCGTCGGTATCGCGCTCAAGGGCGTCCGCGAATCCGAAATCGAACGCGGGATGGTGTTGCTCCCGGCGGACGCCGAACCGACAGCGGTCCGCGAGTTCGAAGCCGAAGTGATGGTGCTGAACCACCCGACGCGAATCCGGGAGGGCTACGAACCGGTCATCCACCTCGAAACCGTCTCCGAGGCGGCTATCTTCCACCCCGAGGGCGGCCAACTCCTCCCGGGCGACACGGGGGAGACACGCATCGAATTCAAGTTCCGGCCGTATTTCGTCGAAGAAGGGCAACGATTCGTCTTCCGTGAGGGTCGGTCGAAGGGCGTCGGAACGGTGACGAAGGTTGACTAGTTAGATAGCTGAGTAGCCGAATAACTAGGCGTCGACTGCGACGTACCCGCCGTCTTTCTGCGCTGCCACCCCGAACAGCACCGCCCAGTCGAGAAGCCGCGCGACCCGGTCGCGCCAGCGAGACTCCCAGCCTTCGGGGTCGCGGTGTCGTTCCCAGTTCGGGACCGTCGGTTCGAACGCCTCGAACACGTCGTCTGCCGAACGCGGGTCGTCGCCGAGAGCGTCGAGAACCTCCTGTGCGCCGAAGACGTGCTCGACAAACGCGGTTCTGAGTTCCTCTTTTTGCCGGTCGCCGCGGACGCGCTCGAAGCCACGGCTCACTTCGCGGGCGAGTCCGAGCGACTGACAGAATACCAGCCAGTCGCGGCCCTCGTCAGGTGTCACGTCCAGTCGCTCTGCTACTCGGCCGCAACAGTCGTCTTCGGACCCCGGAATCAGCGGGACGGCGCGGTGGGCATCCCACAGTCTGTCGAGCGAATCCGGGGCGGGCGGGACCGGCTTTCGCCTCACAGTCCGAACGATTCGGCGAGGATATCCTCGTCCGTCTCACCGAGCGTGTAGGTCGGCCCGTCGATAACGTCGATAGTAGCCTGTGCGGGACCGAACACGTCGGGGTCGACCTCGCCGAAGTCCCAGTCGGCGTCTTCGAAGAGTTGCTCGAACGGGACGGCGTAGTCTGCACCGGCGGTTGAAACGACGCCGTCGAACTCGTCGAAGGCCTCGGCGGCGGGTACGGGAACCCCCCCGCCGGAGGCGGCGGCGTCGGTCGTTCGGCCCCTCCCCCCACCCGTCTCTTTTACACAACTCCCCGCCCCCCAGACCAAAGGCAATCTCCTATTCCGGCCTCTTCTTTGAAAAAAAAAAAACATCACACTACTTCACGCCCTCAGCA
>NZ_JBZRPK010000701.1:0-10398 GCF_058382125.1 Haloferax sp. s1 | reverse complement strand
TCCCGGGCGGGGGTCTCGGGAGGGTGGCCCGCGGGGGGGGGTGTGTCTTCCGCCGGGGGTTAAACCGCCGCTGCGAACTCGGGCGGCTGCCGGGGGGCCGGTTACGTGAACCCGCCCGCCGTAGGCGACGGCGTCGTTCGTTCGGCCCATCGCCACACTCTCGTCGTAACTGACAGGGGCAAGCGGGGCGGAACCGCTGATAGAGATGACGTTCGCTGGTTCGTAACCCGCTTCGAACAGGTTGAACATCGCGAGTTCGGCGGCGCGGGCCGCACCCGTGACGCTTCCGACGAGCGACCCGGTTGCGTACGTCGGGAGGAAGATAGCGCTCGGTTCGAGACCGGTCATGTCGGCGACGTGCTCTGCGACTTCGTCGGTCGGGAGTTCGATACTCTCGACGGCGAGGGCCGTCAGGTCGAACTCGTCGTAGTAGCCGAGGTGGTGGAACTCCTCTTCCTCGCCGACGAGTGCGCGGGCGGGGCCGGAGCCGAGTCCGTCGAAGTCGTCGAAAACGAGTTCCCAGCCCGCTTTCTGCGAGCAAAGAAGGGCGAGAGCGGGGCGGTCTGTCGAGAGTTCGACGGAGGGGCGGGGGGTCCCTGCGACCTCACCCATCCGTGTCTGTACTGTGGCGAGACCCGCGGTCTGAATCTCCGCGAGGAGCATCCCCGCTTCGACACCGCCGTCGGCGTCGACGCCGAAGTCGATGACCGTCGCACCCGAGTCGAGTTCGTAGCCCTCGATGCCGAGTTCACCGGCGAAGTCGAGCGCCTCGTCGACCAGTTCGATGGCCATCCGATTGATGCTATCCATGCGGGTCGATTGCGCGTCTTCAGGTAAAGGGTTTGTCAGTCGGCCACCCTCCGGTGTGCGTGGACGTGCCCCGAAGCCCGCGGTTCGGAGGGCGATAAATCCCTCGTCAGCGCGTTATTCCCGCTCTCCTTTGGCCGCCCGTCCGAGATGCTCTTCGACCGCGTCGACCTTGTCTGCGGCGCGCTGGTCGACCGTTCGCTTGTCGTCTACTTTCAGGAACGTGCTCACACGGTCGCCGTCGACCGCCTTGTGGGCCGCGCCGACGGCGGCGAGGAGTTCGTCGATATCGTCGGCCTCGATGACCGTCCCCATCGGGTTCGTCTCGTAGGACACGTCGAAGTCGTCGAGTGCAGCGACCGCTTTTGCGACTTCACCCGCCATACTGTCTTCGACGACCGGTGCGACGCTCAACATCGCAATGACTGTCATACCTGTATTCTCGTCGTACGGGTTAGTAAAAAGAGGTGTGTGGTGATGACGCACGTCGTGTTGGAACCGATGAGGCTATGACCGCAAACTACCTCGGGTTCCGATATGTTCCAGAGCGGAATCATACGGCTGGCGCTCGTCTTCGCGGCGAACGTCGTCGGGGGAGTTACACTTGGCTCGGCAATCGGGGGGACAGTCGGGTACACGGTGGAGTGGACCGTCACCGGGGCCGTCTTGGGTATCGCTGTCGCCGTCTTCGCCGCTCAGCGGTAGTCATGGACGGCAGCAGGGAACCGAGACAGATGACATTCTGTTAGTCAGTTATCGGCAAACTCACTGTCTACTCTCTCGGCCCTCTGCATCGATGTGTTCGCCGTGCTCCCGGAGGGCTTCGAACGTCGTATCGATGTCCGCCGGGGTAGTCCGGTGGCTACAGATGGACAGTCGTATCGCAGTGTCGTCTCGGATTTCGGTCGTCGTAACGAACGCCTCTCCAGTGAGTCTGAGTTCGTCGGTAATTCGCTGGTTGAGCCAGTCGACATAATCGTTGATAGCCTCGCGCTGGTCCGCGTCCGCAACAGCGTCGCGCAGGTCGGTCGGGAGATAGCGGAACGAGTAGATGAACAGATTCGGCTCTTGGAGTACCTCGAAATCGTCCGCTGCAACGACCCGGTCGTGAAGATGTTCTGCACATCGGCAGTTCTGTCGTAGGAGCTGGCGGTACCCTTCGACACCCCGGTGCTTGAGGCTCATCCAGAGCTTCAGTGCGCGGAACGGGCGCGACATCTCCGGGCCGAGGAAGCCGAGGTTCGTCCCGTGGTACGCTTCCTCTTCGGTGAAGTCGAGATACTCGGCGTGCATGGAGAACGCCTGTGTCTGTGCGTCGGGGTCACGGAAGAGAACGCAGCCACAGGAGTACGGGACCGAGAGCCACTTGTGCGGGTCCAGCGTGACCGAGTCGGCCCGCTCGATACCCTCGTAGAGGTGCTCCTTCTCTGGCAGGATCGCACCAACTGCACCGCAGGCCCCGTCGGCGTGCATCCAGACGCCGTGGTCGGCACACACGTCCGCAATCTCCGCCAGTGGGTCGACTGTCGAGACGTTGATGGAACCGACGTAGGCGATCACACAGAACGGGATACGGCCGTTCTCTACGTCCGCAGTCAACATGTCGTCGAGTGCGGCGGGGTCCATTCGGAGGTCCTCGTCGCACGGCACCGACCGGATGGCGTCGCTGCCGACGCCGATCATCTCGGCGACACGCTCGGCCGAAGAGTGGCCCTCGTGGGCGGATTCGTAGAGCGTGAACCTGCCGGGACGGTCGATTGAGCGGAGCCCCGACTCCCGCGTCTCGAACTCCGTCGCGGACTGCAGTGCGGTGTAGAGGGCCGCGTGGTTGGCCATCGTCCCGCCACTAGTGAGCACGCCCCCGCAGTCGGTTGGGTAGCCGATCATCTCCGCGAGCCACTGCAGGCACTGGCGCTCGATCTCCGTCGCGGACGGCCCCCCCATCCAGGCACCTGCGTTCATGTTGACCGACGCGGCGAGCGCGTCGGCCAGTGCTCCGATTGGTGTCCCCGACCCCATCACGTATCCGTACCACCGGGGAGAGCCCTGGTGAGTCGCGTTGGGGTACACACGCTCGTTCCACTCGGCGAGCACTGCTTCCGGGTCCTCGCCGTCCCGGGGCAGGGGGTCGTCGAACTCCTCGGCTACCTCCGGTGGTGTGGTCTCCGGGAAGGTATCTACCGCTCGAATATTTGCAAAATGCTCTGCCATCATATCGACCGCTCTGTATCCGAGTTCACGGAACTCCTCGGGGTCCGGGTCGAGTGAATCAAAGCCTTCGGACATGTCTATGTTAGAGTATCCATTTCATGTATGTTATCATTTACCGTGACAATTAGTACGCTGCTTCTTGAAGTAGCGATTGGAGGGTAAAAGGGAATGAGCGATATGCGCCTTCGATTCGGCACGACTGCTGGAACCTAACAGCCAAAAGATTTCAACAGACCCAGCGTTCTTTTTCCCGCCGCCGACGTATCGGATTCTATGAATCAACGCGCAACACGAGTGCTCACGCTCGGTCGAGCAATCGCCTACGAGGTGCGAACCGAGCGACTCACGTTCATGGCGGGAAGCATCGCTTACGGAGCTTTTGTCTCGCTTCTCCCCCTTTTTCTCCTCGTTCTCTCAGCGGTCTCCGCGACTGGGAATGGAACTCTCCGACAGAGCGTCATCGCCGTTATCCAGTCCGTCCTGACACCCGGTGCCGGGGAAGTCATCGTCGCCGAACTCGAAGCGTCGACCCAACTTGCGAGTCTCTCCATCGTCGGGGTGTTAGTTCTCATCTGGGGGACGCTCCGCATTTTCCGCGGTCTCGACACCGCCTTCTCGGATATCTACGAGTCCGAGGCGGCGAACACGTTCGCCGACCAACTCACAGACGGCGTCGTAGTTCTCATCACCGTCGCACTCGCTGTCGTCGCCGGGGCACTCATCGAATCCTCCCTCCCCGAACTGGACGGTGCACTCGGCTGGGTCGTCTACCGCAGCCTCCTCGTCGTCGTGCTGTTCGTGACGTTCTACCCGATGTACTACATTTTCCCCGACGAGGATGTGACGTATATCGAAGTCGTTCCCGGGACACTCGTCGCAGCCGTCGGGTTGACGACCTTCGAGTCGCTGTTTCGGCTCTACGTCCAGTTCAGCAGTCGGTCCCCCGAATCGAGCGTCGTCGCCGGAATTCTCGTCCTCCTGACGTGGCTCTATTTCAGCGGTCTGGTCATCCTCCTCGGCGCGGCAGTGAACGCCGTTCTCTCGAACCGCTCTCGCGACGTTAACGTCCGACCACTCTTCGGTGGCGTCCCACTCGACTCACAGGAAGGCGGGGCGACCCGGCGGACCGTCGTCACGGCAATCCAACGCTTCGACCACCTCGTCGCAGACAACCCGCATGAGGACGTAGAAGTCCGCGTCGGTGACGAGACAGTCGTGATTCCGACCCCCGAGAAACTCGTCGTCGACACCGACGTCAACAGATTCTTTCCAGAGGGGCCGGTCCGGCTGGAACTCAGATGGTCGTCGTGGCCGGACAGTAAAGAGGACTGACACGGCTGTTATGCCGCCGGAGACCGTATGATTGTGTATGGCTATCAAAACACCTGCACAGCCGACGCGACCGCTCGAACCAGACCGTCCACTGTGGGAAACTGTCGAGACCAGTCCGACGACGGCGTCTCGGGCAGTTTGCCCGCCAACCGTCGTAGAGCACCGACAGTTGAGTCAGAAAAACTTCGGTGAAGCGCACCTCGTCTGGCGGTGCGACGACTGCGGCGAACTCGGCCCGCTGACCGCGTTTCCGACTGCGTGTCCGGGGTGTGGTGCCGGGCGTGAAGCGCTGTTCTACTGCACCGAAGATTGAGCTCGGTGCGATGCGGCACCTCCGCGGCATCGACCGCGACCGTTTTCTTTCCGGCCGTCAACCGGCGGGTATGTACCTCTCTCATCCGGTTCGTCGCATGCGCGACGACCCACTCGAAGCCGAAACCGTGGAACTCCGGGTCGAACCCGTTGATGACGACGCGCGAGCGAAATTGTCCGAATACGTCCGCTCACTCGGCGGGTCGGTCGAACGGGAACTACAATTTGGCGGCGTCGTCGTCGCGCTCGACGAGGCGAACGTCTCTGCACTCTGTGAATTCGACGGTATCGAACGAATCGAGACGGTCGACACGCTCGGCTACTGATCTCGGACGCTTACTAGTTCTTCTCCGCTCACGCGTGTGTACTGAGATGTCAACTGATTAGTGGTGAGCGTCCGGAGAGCACGTATGGTCTCTGCATCCTCCAGAACGAGCTGGCTGGTCGGTGCCGCCGCCGGGGCTGTTAGTGTCGGAGTCGTCCTCTCGAACGGGACGCTCGACACTGGCGTCCGACAGAGTGTCAACCCGATCGACCTCCTTCTGTCACTGGCCACGAGTTCGCCACTCGTCTTCGGTGCACTAGTCGTCGCCGTGGCTGGATTCGCCGTGGCAGTGCGCCGAGGTACTGAATCGTGATTCCCGAACTGGGCGATAGCTGGCTCCTCCTCGCGTATGCACTCATTCTCGGCGGTGTCGTGATTCAGTACACTCGCGGCAAGTTACCCTTCCATCGAACCGTGCTTCTCGTCTCGGTGAGTTTCACGTGGCTTTCGTACGCGCTCTTCCAAGTCCAACACGGTCTCGTTCCAACTGGAACAACACTCAGCTACGCTCTGCATGGGGTTGCGCTCGTCTTGCTCGTCGTCGGACTGTATGGACTGTACTGGTGGTGGCGACATAGAGACGACGATGGTGATGACCGTGATTCCGGACGGGTTGAAGTGGCGGTGCGTCGCGACTAGGCCGTGTTTGTGGACGTGGGTTGAGCGGCGGGCACCGTGAGCGATAGCAGGTGTGAGTCAGGACCCCGTGAACGAACGAAGTGAGTGAGCGGGTGCGACGGAAGTACCGCGAACGAAGTGAGTAGTACGTCGGCGAGACTACGTCTCGCCGGGATTTGAACTTCACTCGCTCACGGCGTTCGCTCGCTAGTTCAAATCCCAGTGGGCCGCATTTCTTCACTCCACAGAAACTCGGAGTCTAACGACTCCTCGTTTGGTTCCGTTCAGAAAGTGCGTCGGCTGGGATTTGAACCCAGGTTGTGACCATGGCAAGGTCACGTGATACCACTACACTACCGACGCATGTGGTGGAAGTGCGCTGGCTGGGATTTGAACCCAGGTTGTGACCATGGCAAGGTCACGTGATACCACTACACTACCAGCGCATTCCGTGCGTATCGTGGCGTACTGCTGCGTTACTCGATAGTGTCGGGTTGATAAATAAGACTTGCGAAACGGGGGAGGAATCGGGTGACAGCGCGGCACCTGCTACCACGTAAGATTCGTTTGTTTCGACCTGTCGTCGGTCGTGTAATTCGTTGTCATGCGTTTTTCGCTAATTCCCCTACAAACTGGTGCGTGGGACCCTCTATCACCCCAGATAGGATTCGCTACTCTTTTAGGTGGTCACCCGGTACAAACGCCACAGTCTAGACGAGACGAGGATGAATCCGGCATGAACCTTAGCGTACTCGTGCCGACCTCACTCGTCCGGGAAGCCGAAGATCAACGCGAGGCAACTCGCAAACTCGGCTACGTCGCCCGCGCGGCGGCGGTCTTCCGGACGAACGAACTCGTCGTCTTCCCCGACGAAGACGGCGAGAACAAGTGGGGCGGCGAGTTCGTCGAAACCGTACTTCGGTACGCCGCAACGCCCCCCTACCTCCGGAAGGAGGTCTGGGGCAAGCGCGACGAACTTCGCTACGCTGGGATTCTGCCACCGGTCCTGGTATCGTCTACGACCGCGGGCGACTCTGACGAGACGCCCGCGTTGCGAGAAGGAATCGTGACCGAGGTCGGACCTGACGACCGCGTTCGGGTCAATTGCGGAATGCAACACCCGATCTCCCTGTTCATCCCTCCGGGGATGGATATTGCAAAGGGGGAGCGCGTCGCTGTCAGGATCTCTTCGCGAGAACCGGTCCGTGCGAGGATCGTCGACGAGCCCCTTCCGGGCTTCGACGTATCCCGCATGGACCTCACGGAAGCACTCGGCAGGCCAGATGCGGGCGTGCGAATCGCCACGTCTCGCTATGGCGAGTCGCTGTCGGTCCCCCGACTGGGTGACCTGACGGCCCGCATCACCGATGCCGGCGGTATGACCGTCGTCTTCGGTTCACCAGGCCGTGGGCTTCCGGACATGCTTGGGATGTCTCCCGAGGATGTTGCAGACGTCGAACCTTCCGTTGGTCCGGGGTTCGACCTCTGGCTCAATACGATTCCGCGACAGGGGAGCGAAGTGGTGCGAACTGAAGAAGCGATGTTCGCATCACTCGCCTCCCTGACACTCACGGAGTGAATCCATGCCACAACCAAGCAGACCACGAAAAGGCTCGATGGGCTTCAGCCCGCGCAAGCGAGCGGTCAAGGAGGTCCCACGCATCAAGTCGTGGCCCGACGACGATGGCTCCCCTGCACTGCAGGGCTTCGCTGGCTACAAAGCCGGCATGACCCACGTCATGATGGTCAACGACGAGGCCGACTCCCCCCGCGAGGGAATGGAGGAGTCCGTGCCCGTGACCGTCGTCGAGACGCCGCCAATGCGCGCCGTCGCCCTTCGCGCCTACGAGCAGACGCCGTACGGTATGAAGCCGAAGACCGAGGTCTGGGCGAGCGAGTTCCACGACGAACTCGACCGCGTCCTCGATCTTCCGGCAGAAGACACGTTCGAATCGGACGCCGACGCACTTCGCGAGGCCGTCGAGGCCGGCGAAGTCGATGACCTCCGCGTCATCACGCACACGGTGCCCGCCGAACTCAAGAACGTGCCTAAGAAGAAGCCCGACGTGATGGAGACTCGCGTCGGTGGTGGCTCCATGGTGGAGCGCGCCGACTTCGCCCTCGACCTCGTCGAAGAGGGCGGCGAACACGAGATGTCCGACGTGTTCCGTGCTGGCGAGTATCTCGACGCCGCCGGTGTCACGAAGGGTAAGGGTACGCAGGGTCCCGTCAAGCGATGGGGCGTCCAGAAGCGTAAGGGCAAGCACGCCCGCCAGGGCTGGAGACGCCGTATTGGCAACCTCGGCCCCTGGAACCCGTCGCGTGTCCGTTCCACGGTTCCGCAGCTCGGTCAGACTGGTTACCACCAGCGCACCGAACTCAACAAGCGCCTCATCGACCTCGGTGAGGGTGACGACGCCTCCGTCGAAGGTGGCTTCGTCAACTACGGTGAGGTCGACGGCTCCTACGCGCTCATCAAGGGCTCGCTTCCGGGCCCCAACAAGCGCCTTCTGCGGTTCCGCCCGGCCATCCGGCCGAACGACCAACCGCGCCTCGACCCCGAGGTGCGCTTCGTCTCTACCGCATCGAACCAGGGTTAAACCATGCAGGCAACTATCCGAGACCTGAACGGCGACGACGCGGGCAGCATCGACCTGCCCGAGGTCTTCGAGACGGCTTACCGTCCGGACCTCATCAAGCGCGCTGTCATCGCCGCACAGGCAAACCGAAAACAGCCGTACGGTGCCGACCCCTACGCCGGACTTCGAACCCCGGCAGAGTCCATGGGCAGTGGCCGTGGTATGTCCCACGACCCACGCCAGAATGGCGTTGCCCGACGCGTCCCGCACGCCGTCTCCGGCCGTCGCGCTCACCCGCCGAAGGCCGAGAAGGACCAGGGGAAGGAGATCAACACGAAGGAGCGCAAACTCGCCGTCCGCTCGGCACTCGCCGCAACGACGGACTCCGAACTCGTCGCAGAGCGCGGACACCGCTTCGACGACGACCTCGAACTGCCGCTTGTCGTCTCCGACGACTTCGAGGACCTCGTCAAGACCAAGGAGGTCGTCGACCTCCTGCAGACGCTCGGCGTCTACGACGATATCGAGCGCTCCGAGGACAACAAGAAAGTGAAGGGCGGCCAAGGGAAGCTCCGTGGCCGCAAGTACACCCGTCCGAAATCCATTCTCTTCGTGACGGCAGAGGAGCCCTCGAAGGCTGCTCGTAACCTCGCCGGTGTCGACGTTGCCACCGCGGCAAACGTCTCCGCCGAGGACCTCGCGCCCGGTACGCACGCCGGTCGCCTCACGCTCTTCACCGAGAGTGCAATCGAGGAGGTCGCAGAACGATGAGCATCATCGAGCACCCGCTGGTCACCGAGAAAGCGATGAACCAGATGGACTTCCAGAACAAGCTCCAGTTCATCGTCCACGTTGACTCGTCCAAGGCCGACGTTAAGGACGAAGTCGAGTCGCGTTACGACGTGACCGTCGAGAAAGTCAACACGCAGGTCACGATGAAAGGTAAGAAGAAAGCAACAGTTCGTCTCTCTGAAGACGACGACGCGCAGGAAGTCGCGTCGCGTATCGGGGTGTTCTAACGATGGGACGCCGAATTCAGGGCCAGCGTCGTGGTCGCGGTTCGTCCACCTTCCGGGCGCCGTCGCACCGCTACAAGGCCGAACTGTCGCACAAGAAGTCCGAAGAGAAAGACACCATCACGGGTACGGTCGTCGGCATCGAGCACGACCCAGCACGCAGTGCGCCCATCGCCCTCGTCGAGTTCGAGGACGAACAGCGCATGATTCTTGCGCCCGAAGGAATCTCCGTCGGCGAAGAGCTTCAAATCGGCGTCTCCGCCGAGATCAAGCCCGGCAACACGCTGCCGCTCGCCGAGATTCCTGAAGGTGTCCCCGTCTGTAACGTCGAGCATCAGCCCGGCGACGGCGGGAAGTTCGCCCGCGCCTCTGGCGTCAGCGCGCAGTTGCTCTCGCACGACCGCGAGGTCGCAATCGTGAAGCTGCCGTCGGGTGAGGTCAAGCGCCTCAACCCCAACTGCCGTGCCACCATCGGCGTCGTCGCCGGTGGCGGCCGCACGGAGAAGCCGTTCGTCAAGGCAGGGAAGAAGTACCACAAGATGAAAGCGCGCGGTATCAAGTGGCCGCGCGTGCGTGGTGTTGCTATGAACGCCGTCGACCACCCGTTCGGTGGCGGTGGCCGGCAGCACCCCGGTCAGCCGAAGTCCGTCTCGCGGGACGCCCCGCCGGGCCGGAAGGTCGGCGACATCGCCTCCAAGCGCACCGGTCGCGGTGGGAAGGGAGGTAACTAATCATGAGCACGCAATACCGTACTGGCCGCGAAGGTGAGTTCACCTACCGTGGCTACACGCTCGAAGAGCTGCAGGATATGGAGCTCGACGAAGTCGCGGAACTGCTCCCCGCTCGTCAGCGGCGAACTATCACCCGTGGCCTGTCGACCGAACACGAGAAGTTGCTCGCGAAGGCTGAGAACAAGACGGAAGAAGAGACGGCAAACACGCCGATCCGCACGCACCTGCGTGACATGCCGGTTCTCCCAGAATTCGTCGGTCTCACCTTCGCCGTTTACAACGGTCAGGAGTTCGAGCGCGTCGAGGTTCAGCCCGAGATGATCGGACACTACCTTGGCGAGTTCCAGCTGACCCGAACGTCGGTCGAGCACGGCCAGGCCGGCATCGGCGCGACCCGGTCTTCGAAGTTCGTGCCGCTCAAGTAAACCATGGGAATCAACTACAGCGTCGGGGCCGACCCGGACACA
>NZ_JBZRPK010000466.1:0-5148 GCF_058382125.1 Haloferax sp. s1 | reverse complement strand
CCCGACATCGCCCCCCGGGGGGACGAGGGGTCCGCCCGCTTGCTCGCCATCCTGGCGCGCGGGGGGGTGACGGACCAGAAGGTCCGCGGGGGGTTCGGGGGTGACAACCGCTTGTGGTTCTGAGTGACCGACACCCAGACCGCCGTAGAGGCGACTGCGGGCGAGGCTCAAGTTGAGGAACCCGAAGTGGATGCGCGCGCCGGTCGAGACCCGTACCATGCTACCGGACCTCAGTGTGCACTGATAAAGGGAGTTGCGACCATGGCAACGCAGGCCGCCATTCCCCGACCACGTCGTGCGATTAGGGGTGCGAAAAGCGGTCGAAACGGGGGTGGTCAGTCGCGACTACGAGTGTGGATGCAGTCGGTCAGTGTGACAGACTGCTCTCTCACTCACTAACTAAACCGATACTAGAATCGAGTACGCTGTAGACAACCCCGGTCGGTTACGAGGGGAGAACCATCCGGAGTCGGTTACGGGGTCGTCCGTGAGATTTCCGTGGCTGTTTAACTGGTTTCGGTGGTCGTCTGGTTAGTTTCTGTAGTCGTCTGGTTGGTTTCGGTGGTTTGGTTAGATTCCGTGGTTGTCTGGTTGGTCTCGGTGGTCGTTTGATTGGTCTCGGTTGTCTCGGCCGATTCGTACTGCACCGTCACCTCGTCGGCGACGGGTTGGAGGACGTACTTTCCGGTTTTTCCGGCCTTCACGGGCGTGAAGTCGGCCGTGAACGTCGTCGTCTCGTCAGCACGAATCTCGAACGACTGTTCGAATTTCAGCGGGGCGGAACCGGGGACTTCGACAGTCGCGGACGACCCGTCAGTAAGGGTCGCGTCGGTGCCTGCGATTTCTAATTGGAGGAATTCGTAGGTGGCCGTCTCCACCTCGAACTCCTCGATGAGGGCCGAAGCATCTCCTTGGAGGTCGACGAGGTCGACTTCGGTGTTTCCGGCGTCGAGCGACTTCGGCTCGCCGTCGGTCGGCTTCACGCGAATAGTCGAGACCGTAACGAGACAAGACTCGAAGTCCGCGATATCTCCGGGCTTGTCGCTCACGCGTGTGGAGAGCGTTCCGGTCTCCGCGGACGCGGTTCCCATGCAGCCAGCGGTTCCAACGGTACTTGCGGCGGCGATTCCGGCGGCGCTCTTAACGAAGTCTCGTCGATTCAGTGTCATTGTCGTGTTGTGTCGGGGGTTCGCGTGTCGTCTCTGGTGTTCGTGTTGCGGTTCGGGTCCTTACTGACGACCGCTCACTTGGGGAGAGCGGCCGAGAGGGATGAGCGAGGGGCGCTCATGCTCATGAAGCGGCCAGTTCCGGCCGTACCCGCGACGCTTCGGCCTGCAGGGACGACTGCATGCAAGCCGACCGCTGCGCCGCGGTACTTCTGGCTGTGGTCGCCGGGGTATTGAAGGGTGGAAATCGCTTCACTGGGTTGTGGTCGTTGGGCTGGAATTGGGCACTGTTCGGACTGATTTTCGCCGAATTTCGTGGGAACTGAGCATCCAAATTCGCCGCTCGTCGCCGGGTTTCACCGATTTTGGGGGACCGGTACACGACCGAGGTGCGTCGGTTAAGGACATACGACCGAGGTGCGTCGGTTAAGGACACACGACCGAGGCGCGTCAGCCGAGCAGTGTCCAACGCGGAATTAAGTTTCTTGCGTCGGCACCACCGCTGGGTCGGGAACCGCTCTTACACTACCAACAATTACGCTACCGACAGGGAAGTACCCGCCTGCACCGAGGCACTCTGAGGAGAAGGAATTGAAAGAAAGAGAACGTCAGCGGTTGAGACAGCCGGGAATCCCGGGTCGCCTCAGACGAGTTCTTCGGCGACCACGTCAACCGCGAGCAGGTCGGGGTCGACCGCAAGGTCGGCCTGTCCTTTGGCGAATTCGGGGAGCGAGTCGTGGGCGTAGGTCACGACGCGCACGTCGGGGTTGCGTTCCTTCGCCACCGAGATAGCCGTCGCGTCGTCCATATCTGTGAGGACGAGCAGGTCGGCCTCGTCGATTCCGGCCTCGTCGAGCGAGTCAGCGGCGGCGATTCCGGTGATTCGAACGACGTTCGCACCTTCCGATTCGAGGGCTTCACCGAGTCCGTCGGGGTCGGTCCCCGCGACGATTGCCGTCGTCATTCGTACTCGATGGTCGCCGGTGGTTTGTGGGTCACGTCGTAGACGACGCGGGCGACATTGTCGTTCGTGCCGGTGATACGCGACTGAATGCGCTGGAGGGTGTCCCACGGGAGTTCCTGTGCGCGCGCGGTCATACCGTCGCGCGACTCCACGGAGCGGACCGAAACGATCCAGCCGTGGACGCGGTTGTCGCCCTTGACACCGGTACCCTTGCCGATGACGGCGGCGAACGCCTGCCATGGCTCGTGCTTTTCAGTCTCGTCTTCGACGATGTGGCACGCCTCGCGGGCCACTTCGACCTTCTCGGGCGTGACTTCACCGAGGACGCGGACGGCGAGTCCCGGTCCGGGGAAGGGCATACGCTCCGCGATGATAGATTCGAGTCCGAGCGCACGAGCGACCTCGCGAACCTCGTCCTTGTAGAGGTCGCGGACGGGTTCGACGATGCCGTCGAAGTCGACAACGTCCGGCAGACCGCCGACGTTGTGGTGGGATTTGATGTTCCCTTCGGACTCGATGCGGTCGGGGTAGATGGTCCCCTGAACGAGGTACTGGGCGTCGGTATCTTTCGCCTCGCGCTCGAACTCTCGGATGAACTGCTCGCCGATGACGGCGCGCTTTTCTTCGGGGTCGATGACGCCTTCGAGCGCGTCGAAAAAGCGCGCTTCGGCGTCGACGACGCGGAGGCTCTCCATGAAGGAGAAGGTGTCCGCAATCTGCTCGGTCTCGCCTTTGCGCATCAGGCCGGTATCGACGTAGACCGGGGTGAGTTGTTCACCGACGGCCTCGTAGGCGAGGGTCGCGGCGACGGAGGAGTCGACGCCGCCCGAGAGGGCGATGATGGCGTGCTCGTCGCCGATTTGGTCGCGAATCGATGCTTTTGCGTCTTCGATAAATGAATCTACGTCTACCATTATGCTGTCACCTCTTCGTTGTCCAGTTCACGCGCGTCGAGTTCGCCGAGGACGCCGCGGAGGAAGCCGAGGAACGGCGGACTCGCGCGGTCGGGTCGGGAACGGAACTCGGGGTGGAACTGCGTTCCGAGGAAGAACGGGTGGTCTGTCAGTTCGAGAATTTCCATGCGGTTGTCTGCGCGGCCGGAGAAGCGGAGCCCCTCGGATTCGAGTTCGTCGATGAGTTCGGGGTTCACCTCGTAGCGGTGACGGTGCCGCTCCGTACAGGAGGTGTCGCCGTAGACCGCTTCGGCGAGGGTTCCGGCCGAGATGTCGGTTTCGTGTGCGCCGAGACGCATCGTCCCGCCCATCGCTTCGACGTCGTACTGCTCGGGGAGCAGGTCGATAACCGGGTACGGCGTGTCGGGGTCGAGTTCGGCAGAGTGGGCGTCCTCGTGGTTGAGGACGTTCCGGGCCTGTTCGACGACGGCCATCTGGAAGCCAAGACAGAGGCCGAGGAACGGAACGTCGTTCTCGCGGGCGTAGCGGATGGCGTCGATTTTGCCGTCGGTTCCGCGGGAGCCGAAGCCGCCGGGGACGACGATGCCATCGGCGTCCTTCAGGCGCTCTTCGTGCTTGTCGTGCATCTCGTCGGCATCGACCCACAGGATGTTCACGTCGACGCCGCACTCGATGCCTGCGTGCTTGAGCGCCTCGTGGATGGACATGTAGGCGTCTTCGAGGGCGTACTTGCCGACGAGCGCAATGTCGACCGAGCCGGTGCGCTCGGCGGTGACGAGTTCGCGCCAGCGGTTGTCGCGTTCTTCCTTCGGCATAGCCTCGTCGTCGATTTCGAGTCGCTCCATCACGTACTCGTCGAGACCCTCTTCTTCGACCATCAGCGGGACGTGGTAGATGTCCGGCACGTCGGGGTTCGAGAACACGGCGGCGTCCGGCACGTCACAGAACTGCGCAATCTTGGTCTTGGTCTCGGGGTCGAGTTTGTTATCGGCGCGGCCGACGAGAATGTCGGGTTGGAGACCGATGCTTCGAAGCTCCTTGACGGAGTGCTGTGTGGGCTTGGTCTTCTGCTCGCCGTTCTTCGAGTAGGGAACGAGCGTGACGTGCGTAAAGAGCACGTCGCCGTCCTCCTCTTCGGAGGCGAACTGGCGGAGGGCTTCGAGGAACGGCATGGACTCGATGTCACCGACCGTCCCGCCGACTTCGACGATACACACGTCGGTCCCTTCGGCCGCTTCGCGGATGCGCCGCTTGATGTCCTCGGTGACGTGCGGGATAATCTGGACCGTCTTGCCGAGGTAGTCACCAGCGCGTTCCTTCTGGATGACGTGCTGGTAGGTCTTACCCGTCGTGATGTTGTGGTCGGCGGTCATGTCGATGCCCAGGAACCGCTCGTAGTTCCCGAGGTCGAGGTCGACTTCCGCGCCGTCTTTCAACACGTACACTTCCCCGTGTTCGTAGGGGTTCATGGTCCCCGCGTCGACGTTCAGGTACGGGTCAATCTTGACCGCGGTGACGTCGAACCCGGCGTTCTTCAGGAGTCGGCCGGTGCTCGCGGCCGTGATACCCTTCCCGAGGCCGGACATGACACCCCCGGTTACGAAAATGAACTTGCGCCCCATCTCTGGGTCGTATTCGTCCGTCGGCATACTGACCGTGTGCGAGCGTACTTCAAAACCATTTCGGAGCCAACACCGTGTGCCAGACGACCGCATACGCCGAAATTCTCCAGAATCGACGGACGGGGAGCGAACTATCAGATGCTGTGAGTGTCTGGTGCTGGGGGAGGTCGTCTTGACGGTTAGCCGTGGCTTTCCACTTTGACCCGTCAGTCCAACTCCTTGACGACGCGCGCCGGGTTCCCGCCGACGACGACGCTATCGGGCACATCATCTGTGACGACGGCCCCCGAAGCGACGACCACGTCGTCGCCGATGGTGACGCCGGGGTTGATAACCGCCCGGCCGCCGAGCCACGCATTGTCGCCAATCGTCACCGGTTCGCCCGACTCAGGGCCTTTGATTCGCTCGGCCGCGTCGAGCGGGTGCGTTGCGGTGTAGATGTGGACGCCCGGCCCGATTTGGGCGTTGTCGCCGATGGTGAT
>NZ_JBZRPK010000467.1:0-5184 GCF_058382125.1 Haloferax sp. s1 | reverse complement strand
GTGTGTCGGGAAGCCGGTGGCCTCGTAGATGAGGTCCATCTGCTCGTCCACGTCCGGGTCGTCCTCGACGGGTGTCTGTCTGGAGTCGACGTATGTCGCGTCGAGTTCCTCGATGATGTCGATTGTCGGGTCCGGGCGGTCGCGACGGCCGAGACAGTAGAGATTCTCGTAGCCCTTGTCGTCTACCTTCAGCATGGCGAGCGTCAGGAGTCCGAGACTGCCGTTTCCGAGGACGAATGCCGACGACGGGTCCCAGTCGAACGCCGACCGACTCGCGTAGGCGTGTTCGAGAGCCTTTTCGGTGATAGAGATAGGTTCGATGAGAAAGCCGAGTTCCGCCTGCGAGCGCGGGATGCGGACGAGATACTTCTCCGGACTGGTGAAGAACTCGGACATGTACCCGTGTGCGCCGACGATACCGCGTTCGAAGTACATCCTGGCGGGCGAGGTGTCCGTTTGGTCGCACAAAAAATATTCGTGGGTGCCCGGAGCCGGGGGTCGCCGAACGGAGGGAACGGCGATGTCGCCTCCCTCCAGTTCGGGGCTGTTCGGGTCGACGACGCCGCGAACCGCCTCGTGGCCGAGCACGAGATGGTCTTCGCCCTCTGGGAATCCCCCGTGCCCACCGGCGATGACCTCGTGGTCGGTCCCGTCGACGCCGACCCGAAGCGTCCGAACGAGCGCCTCCCCGGACTCGGGTTCCGGTCGTGGCTTTTCGATGACGACCGGTCTATCTTCCCCGCGCTTGACGGCGATTGCTTTCATACGTTTACCAATGCACCACCCCACCAAAAGACTTATTCTATGATGAGTAAATAATTCAGTACGGTGAGCGCCCAGCGTCGTCTTACCAGCCCATGACGCACCGCCACGTGCGGACCAGCCTATCCAGCCCACCCGTGTCGGCGTTCACCGGCCCGTGCCCAACCCGCGCGGAGACCGATATCCCGTGCCCATCGGTCTCCGGCGGCGGTTCATCTCCTGACGAACCGCTCATTCTTCGAGCAACGCGTCTCGAAGGCTACAATAGAATAACGCCGGGAAAACTGTTATAACCCTCGTTCAGCCGTCGATATCGTCAGACTTCGTCTGGTGGACCAACAAACGAAGTTTGTTGATATCGTCAGACTTCGTCTGACGGACCGACGAACGAAGTTAGTCGATATCGTCGACGAGTTCGTCCGCCAGTCCGACGTACGTCGCGGGCGTGAGCGCGAGGAGTTCGTCGCGAGTCGATTCGTTCACATCGAGGTCCGAAAAGAGGTCGTGGAAGTCTTCGAGGGTCACATCGCGCCCGCGAGTGAGTTCCTTCACACGCTCGTAGGCCTGTGTGTCGCCCTCGCGGCGGAGAATCGTCTGGACGGCCTCGCCGATGATAGCCGGCATGTCGTCGAGTTCGTCGCGCATGACGTGCTCGTTCGGGACAACCTTTCCAAGTCCGGTCTGGGTCTTCTTGTAGCCGATAAGACAGTGCGCGAACGCAGCACCGATATTGCGTTTGACGGTCGAATCCGAGAGGTCGCGCTGGAGACGCGAGGTCGTGACGTAGTCCGCGAGGAACGTCAGGTCAGCGTTCGCCTTCGAGAGGTTTCCTTCGGAGTTCTCGAAGTCGATGGGGTTGACCTTGTGCGGCATCGTCGACGACCCGGTTTCGCCCTCGACGGCCTCTTGGCCGAGGTAGCGGTCGGAGACGTAGAGCCACGCGTCGCGGTCGAGGTCGACGACGACGTTGTTGACGCCGCGGAAGGCGTCGAACAGCGCCGCGAGGTCGTCACACGGGTTGACCTGCGTGGCGAGCGAGGTGTGTTCGAGGCCGAGCGACCCGACGAACTCGCGGGAGAACGCGCGCCAGTCGACGTCGGGGTAGGCGGCGACGTGTGCTGCGTAGGTGCCGGACGCGCCAGCGAGTTTCCCGGAAAGGTCGTCGTTCGCGGCCTCGACGCGGGCCAGCGTGCGACCCAGACGGGAGGCGTAGACGGCCATCTCCTTGCCGAACGTCGTCGGTGTGGCGGGTTGGCCGTGGGTTCGCGCGAGCATGGGCACGTCGCGGTACTCCTGTGCGAGGCTGACGAGTTCGTCGCGCATCTCACGGAGTTCGGGGACGAGCACGTCTTCGACTGCGCCCTTGACCATCAGGCGCTGTGCGAGATTGTTCACGTCCTCGGAGGTCAGACCGAAGTGAATCCACGGGTGGATTTCGTCGTCCGTCTCGGTGCGGATGAAGTACTCGACGGCCTTCACGTCGTGGTTCGTCGCGGAGAAGCCCTCCGCACCCTCGACTTCGAGCCGTTTCACGAGGTCCGCGTCATCGTTGTCGAACTCCTCGTAGAGTGCCCGCAGAGACTCGCGTTCCGAATTAGAGAGTGAAAGCGGCGTCGCGTCGAGGTCCGAAAGCGCGACGAGGTACTCCACTTCGACTTGCACGCGGGCGCGCATGAGCGCGGCTTCACTCACGTGCTTCGCGAGCGGTGCGGTTCGGGAGGCGTAGCGCCCGTCGAGCGGTGACACCGCATAGAGCGGGTCGTTCCGGTCGGCGTCGGTCATATCTGACTCGTCTCGGTCGGGTAGGTTAAACGGCGGGGGTTCGCGCCCATCGGGGGAACCGATGTTGAGCACATGTGTGGGTACTAAAAAGCGATAGTCGGCCACTTCAGACAGTACCTATACACAAACATGACCACATCGGACGCTATGGACCGCAACCACTTTGAGGACTGCGACACGCTCTCACCACATGGTCACCATCGCCGGTCTCGCGAGCAACCGTGGACGAAACCTGCGCAACATCGCCGACCGCGCCCCTGGCGGGGCGGAACTCGGCGTCGTCGTTTCGAACCACGCCGACGCACCCATTCTCGACGCCGCCGCAGAGCGCGGCATCCCGACCGAAGTCGTCGAGCGCGACGACGACGAGTCCCGCGAGGCGCACGAAGAGCGCATCCTCGACGCACTCGCCGACTACGACTTCGACCTCGTCTGTCTCGACGGCTACATGCGCGTGCTCACATCCACGTTCCTCGACGCCGCGCCGACGACGCTCAACGTTCACCCGTCGCTTCTCCCCGCGTTCCCCGGCATGGACGCCCACGAACAAGTTCTCGAAGCGGGCGTGAAGACGACCGGCTGTACGGTTCACGTCGTCAACGAGGAAGTCGACGACGGACCCATCGTCACGCAGGAGGCCGTCCCGGTCTACGGCGACGACGACGTGGACGACCTCAAGTCGCGCGTCCTCTACGAGGCCGAATTCAAGGCCTACCCGCGCGCAGTCCGCTGGTTCGCCGAGGACCGCGTGACGGTCGAAGACGACACCGCCACCATCGAGGGCGACGTCGACGCCGGGCTTCCCGAGCGCCGCGTCACCTCCGAAGACCGCTACGACACGCTCCGCTACGGCGAGAACCCGCACCAAGACGCCGCCGTCTACGTGGACGAGACGTGCGAGGAAGCCTCCGTGGTCGGTGCGCCCCAACTCAACGAGGGCGCGAAAGGCCTCTCGTACAACAACTACAACGACGCCGACGGCGCGCTGAATATCATCAAGGAGTTCGACGAACCCGCCGCGGCGGTCATCAAGCACACGAACCCCGCCGGCTGTGCGACCGCCGACACGCTCGCTGAAGCCTACGCCGACGCCCTCGCAACCGACCCGATGAGCGCCTTCGGCGGCATCGTCGCGCTCAACCGCGAGTGCGACGCCGAGACGGCCGAACTCATTATCGACTCGTTCAAGGAAGTCGTCGTCGCGCCCGGCTACACCGACGACGCGCTCGACGTGCTCACGGAGAAGAAGAACCTCCGCGTGCTCAACGTAGGTGAACTCGGTGACCGAACCGAGACCTACACCGAAAAGGCGCTCGTCGGCGGGCGACTCGTCCAAGAGCGCGACCTCTGGACCCCGACGCTCGACGACCTCGAAGTCGCCACCGAGACGGAGCCGACCGACGAGCAGTTAGAGACGATGCTCTTTGCGTGGAAAGTCCTGAAGCACGTGAAGTCCAACGGGATTCTCTTCGCCAAGGGTACCGAGACGGTCGGCGTCGGCATGGGACAGGTCTCCCGCGTTGACGCGGTCGAACTCGCCGCGATGAAGGCCGAGGAGCACGCCGAGGGCAAGGACGCACAGGGAGCCGTCATGGCCTCCGACGCGTTCTTCCCGTTCCCGGACGGCGTCGAGAAGGCGGCCGACGCGGGTATCGAGGCGGTCATTCAGCCCGGTGGGTCGGTGAACGACGACAAGGTCATCGAGGCGTGCAACGAGCGCGGGATTGCGATGGTGTTCACTGGGGAGCGGTGCTTCCGCCACGACTGAGCGGAGCGAAGGAGTGGCGGAAGTCAGTGAGACGAGCGAAGCGAGTCTCACGCGATTTCAGACACGATTTCGCTGTGCTCAATCGTGTCTGAAACTCGTGGCCGCGTGTAACGAGGACACGGGACTTTAGGTGCGAGCGAGCAACGCGAGCGAGTGCCTAAAGCTAATTACCCAACCGCTAGTCTCACAACTGCTCTGACCAACCGCTACTGCTCTGACCAACCGCTAGTCTCACAGCCCCCAACCACCACTTATTCCCACAAACTAACACCGACGGGTTCCTTCAAGTGCTGACGAGTCGAACACAGATGCATGTACGAGGATATTCTGGTGCCGACAGACGGGAGCCGTGGGACGATGCAGGCAATCGAGCACGCGCTCGAACTCGCGGGCGCGAACTCGACGGTACACGTGCTTTCGGTCGTCGACCAGCGCATCTATCTCGCGGCCGGGGGCGACCAGCAGGACGCGGTCATCCAGTCGCTTCGAGACGACGCCATCGACGCCGTCGAGAAGTGCGCCGACGAGTGCGAAGGAGCGTGTGACACGACCACGGCAATCCGCGAGGGCGTTCCGCACCGAGTCATCCTCGAATATGCGGACGAACACGACATCGACGTGGTCGTGATGGGAACCCACGGTCGGACGGGCCGCGACAAACTCGCATCGCTCGGAAGCGTCACAGAGCGCGTCGTAGAGAACGCCCACCGACCGGTCCTCGTCGTCCATATCGACGAGTAGTCCGTTCGCGCCCGATGAGCTGTCCCTTACACACATCTGACGCCGCCCACGATCTTACGCTTCTTTCTCTATTTACACCGTGTCTCCTGCCAACACTGCTCCTTTGCGACTGTTCACTTCTCACTTTGCCG
>NZ_JBZRPK010000468.1:0-5215 GCF_058382125.1 Haloferax sp. s1 | reverse complement strand
ACCAGGGGGGGCGGTGACCGCCCCGGCTGCCCGGAGGGGGTGTCCGACGGTGGGGCCGGAGCCCGCGCCCCTCCGGGGTCCGACCGCCCCGCCCGTCGGGACGCGGTTGTGTGCCCCGCCGTCGCCGGTCCATCCCCAAGCGACGGTCGTTCCCTTCGAGCCGCGAATGGCGGCGGGACAAACCCCGAACGCCCCGCCGTTGGCCTCCACCCCGACATCGACCGTAACCGTGTCGGAACCGGTCTTGTCCACGACGCCGTCGTAGTTCTTGACGCCGTCGAACCACCCGTCGAAGGACTGTTTCGCTGCGTCCCCGCCAGCGCTGTCTCCGCCGGACTCCGCCGGTTCCGTCGTCGCAGCCGGTTCAGACTCGGCCTGGTTCTGGCCCGAGTCAGCCGATGCGCTACTGTTCGAACCCGTACAACCGGCGAGTGTCGCAGAGAGGGATGCGGTTGCAGCGAGTGCGGTAAAGCGTCGTCGCGTGAGTGTACGTTCGTGCGTCATCGTTTGCTCGTCAGTGTCGACCGATGCAATCGGTTGCCCCGAACATGTTCGTACCCAGTCTCATCAGTCGCTACTCGCTCGTCCAGTCGGCATAGGACCGGTGTATCCCTCGGGGACGTACGCACAGAGCGGGTCGCTCGCGTGCGGGTCGCCCGTGTGGGCGTAGGCACGTGACCTGCTTCCACCGCAGATGTGGCGGAACTCGCAGGACCCGCACTTTCCGCGGAGGTTGTCGCGGTCGCGGAGCGCTCGGAACAACTCGCTTTCTCTGTATCCCTCGACGAGTCCGCCGTCGCGGACGTTCCCGACCGATTTCGGGAGGAAGCCAGACGGGAACAGCTCACCGGTGTGGCTGACGAACGCGAAGCCGTCGCCTGCGGAGATGCCGAGCCGCCGACCGATGCCGTCGTTCGACGGGGCGTCGATAGAATCCCGCCGCTGTTGAATCGAGACGCGCCGGTAGTGTGGTGCTTCGGTCGTCTTCACGCCGAAGGGAGCGTCGTCGCTCACCGCCGAGAGCCACTCCATAACCTCCTCGGCGTGGTCAGGAGTCAGCGGGTCGAGGACGCGGCCGCGACCCACGGGAACGAGGAAAAACACCGACCACAGCACCGCGCCGAGGTCCGCCACGAGGTCGCGAAGGGCTGGTAGTTCGTCGACCGTTTGGGCACAGACGGTCGTATTTATCTGAAGCGGAATACCGGCGTCGCGGGCCGCCCGTGCCGCTTGGACTGTTTGCTCGAAGCTCCCGTCGACACCTCTGAAAGAGTCGTGTGCCGATGCGGACCCGCCGTCGAGGCTCAACGCGAGACGCTTGATTCCCGCGTCGCCCAGTTGGCTGACCGTCTCCGGCGTCAACGACGTTGTCCCACTGGGCGTCAACGTCATTCGAAGCCCCTGTTTCGTTCCGTACTCGACGAGTTCCGTGAGGTCCGGGCGTGTGAGCGGGTCACCCCCGGAGAGGACGACAAGTTGTCCCGGTCCGAACTCGCTCGCCTGGTCGAGCAGTCGCTTGCCCTCTTCGGTCGTCAGTTCCTCGGGATGACGCAGCGGATTCGCGTCCGCCCGGCAGTGGTTACAGGCCAGATGGCAGGCCTGCGTCACCTCCCAGATGAGGACGAACGGTCGTTGCGTCGTATCGATGTTCGACGGGTCCGGTGCGGCGGATTTCGGTGGGCGTTGTGGTCGAGTCATGAGTCGTTCTGGACAGGGCAGTCGTCACCGCGCTCCGAGCGGAACGTTTCGGACGGTTCTCGCGTTGCCGGTTGCGCCGTCGGTCTCATTATAGGGCTAGTTCATTCCCACAGCAAGAGAGTCGCATCCCGAATATATTCGCCCCCGTGACGGAGACCCCGGGCGAACCAGTTCGGGGTGAACTACCTGCAGGTGCAAGCCCATCGATTGAACATGGATACCGATGCGTACCTCGACGAAGTGGGTGCACCGACCAGACGAACAGTCGACTTCCCCGACGCGAGCGAACTCCCCCCGCCGGAACCACTCCAACAGACGATGAACCGGCTGGTGGAACCCGACGCCGAGACGGTGTTCGTCCAACTCAACGACCGAGCGCCGCAGTTCCTCTATCCGAAACTTGAGGACCGCGGGTTCTCGTATCGAACCGCCGAACACGACGACGGCGTCGTCACCGCAATCTGGCAGGCAGAACCCGACGAGTGAGTACTGCAAGAAATCGACCGGGCAACCACATTCGGTCACGATACATGAAAATGGAGGTGTTTGAAATATATGGAGAAAACAGCCACTAATCAAACAATCCTTCCGCAGAGTCTTCTCAGTATGTGATTAGAGGTCCACCAGTAGGAAACGTACGTCCAATCTTCACCGAATATGTTCGCACAGCATCTCTCAACGGTGAAATCGGTGTTTGATTATACCCGTCGAAAACTCCTCGATTCAACTGGAGGGAGACGACAATGCTATCAACAACCCGAAGACGGACGTTACAGTTACTCGGTCTCGGCGGTGTCGCATCACTCGCAGGGTGTGCCTCTGAGGCACCGACCGCGGCACAATCGCTCGACCAAACTGAAGAACCAACCCCGGCGCAACAAGAGAGCCCGAAAATCGTGGAGCAAGTCGCAGCTAACCCGACGGATATCCCAGACCCGATTACCCGAAGCGAACCCACCGAAGTGGACGTAACGCTCCGTCCAGAGGAGGTGACAGCCGAGGTGGAAGAGGGAGTCACGTTCACCTACATGACCTACAACGGGCAGGTACCGGGACCGTTTATCCGCGTCCGGCAGGGCGACACGGTCAACCTGACCTTCGAGAACCCAGAAGAGAACTCCATGCCGCACAACGTCGATTTCCATGCGGTCGCCGGTCCCGGTGGCGGCGCGGAAGCGACGATGACGAACCCCGGTGAGACGGTGAAAGTCCGGTTCAAAGCGACCTATCCCGGCGCGTACATCTACCACTGTGCGGTGCCGAACATGGACATGCACATCAGCGCGGGGATGTTCGGACTTATCCTCGTCGAACCGCCGGAGGGACTTCCGGAAGTCGACAAAGAGGTCTACATCGGACAGCACGAACTGTACACCGACAAGAAGGCGGGCAAGAAAGGAAAGCACAACTTCGACTTCGAAGCGATGCGGAACGAAGAACCGACGTACGTCGTCATGAACGGCGAAAAGTACGCGTGGACCGACGCCGGACACGGTCCCGCAGCGACCGTCAACACCGGCGAGACGGTTCGGGTGTTCTTCGTCGACGGCGGGCCGAACCTCTCCAGTAGCTTCCACCCCATCGGCAGCGTCTGGGAGACGCTCTACCCCGATGGGTCGCTGAGTACGGACCCACAGACGCACATCCAGACGCGGCTCGTGCCGCCAGGAAGTACGACAGTCGCGACAATGAGTTCGCCAGTTCCGGGTGACTTCAAACTCGTCGACCACTCACTGTCCCGTGTCACACGCAAGGGTTGTATGGCAGTTATCAGAGCAGAGGGGCCCGAAGACCCCGAAATCTTCGACCCAAACCCTGAGTAGGTGACAACCGCCCGTATCGGGCAGTGAAACTGTTCCTTCGATTCCCACCTCGGTGCTTCTTCTCTCCCCATCCCGGTGAACATGTCCGGGGGTACCCATAGGGTCCGTCCGACCGTCGATACAGGTATGATCGGATTCCCCTCACCGTTCGGCGGCGGAAGCGACGACGAACTCTTCGACGAGTACGACGAGTTCGTCCCCGAGCACATCCCCGAACCGGACGAGTTCCTCGACGGACACCGCGTCCTCACCGGCGACGAGCACGTCGCGTTCCACGAGATTACCCGCGACCTGTTCGACGAGCGGACGGTGTACGATATGACCTTCAACTACAACCTCGCCCGATTGAATCTCGATACGCGGCACGAGGGTGCGGGCTACCGCTACGCGGAAGAGCGCGACGACCCCTCGGTGCTGCGAGCCGAATTCACGCCGACGACGCCGTTTTGCCCGCAGACGACTACACTCATCGTCGGGTCTTTTCGAGCGTGGAACGGACTCTCGGAGCGCCACGACTACGACCTCGTCCGCGTTCGCGTCTCGCAGATGCACCACCAAAGCGAGGTAATCAACGAGCAACTCAAGGAATTAGAGACGACAGTCGGTGACTCGGAGTCGGTCGGTTCAGGGTCGGCAGACGAAGACAGACTGTCCGCTACGGACGAGGACGCGATGGAGGGACTGGACGAGGGTGAACTCGACGTTGACGGATTCGGAGAGAGCAACCTCCAATCGCCGTTCTAACACTGAGGACGGGATGTTTCGGGGACTAGTTCCCACACCAAAAGGCGGTTATTCAGAGGTGGGGGCTGGCGCGAACACGAGAACCGCCGTACTGTCGTCGACTGCGCGGGGCGAGATATCGCGTTCGCCGCTGAATTGAACGAGTTCCCCCGGATGTACGTCGACTGTCTCGTCGTCAAGAGACAGTTCGAGGTGGCCCGAGACGAGGTGGAGGACGATATCCATCCCCGGGTGGGTATGTGCAGGGATTTTCTCACCTTGTTCGAGGGTGAGCCTGACCGTTCGGGGCCTGTGTGCTTCGAAGACCTCTGCGTGCGTCTCTTCTGGAAGTTCGTCGAGGGAGGTATGTTCAGCCATGAGTGGGTTGTAGTCCAGCGAGCGGGTAAGTGTTCAGCCGAACCGGTTCGGAACTGCCGGGCAGGGAAATTGTCACCTCGTGTCGACCGAGTCAGTTGAATCGTGCCCCGGTTCGGCGTCTTCGAACAGGGTCGTAACCAGAACGCCGAACAACGAGTGAGGGCTGTGCGTTCGGATGACCGACAACACGTTGGTGATGAACAACGCGACGCCGACGAGAATGAAGGCGCTTCCCAGTCCGGTCGCCACGGTCGGAAGCGCGAATAAATCGGCCGCGACGAGTACGACGCTCCCCCCGACGAGGAGTCCGAAATCGAGCGTGGCGAGGCGAGTGCTGTACAGGTCGTCGACCATCGGGACCGACTCGTATCCGAGTCGGTCGCTGTAGCGGTGAACCCAGACGATGAACGGGACGACGTGGTACAAGGTGCCGAAGATGACGAAGCCGACGAAGCCGACGGCAAAGAGGAGGACTGCGGCTGGCGCGCCGAATAACGTGTCGCGGGCGAGCGGGCTCGCGAGCCACGACGGAAGCGCGAACAGCCCCCAGACTGCGAGCGCCGGCGCGGCGACTGCATACCGAGCGAGCATCG
>NZ_JBZRPK010000702.1:0-17729 GCF_058382125.1 Haloferax sp. s1 | reverse complement strand
TTCGAACGCGATGCAATTCGAGGGCACGGTACTCCGCGGTCGCGACTTCGAACCGGTCGAAGGGCGGGTCGTGGTCGAAGATGGAATTATCACCGCCATCGAGGAGGCGGACACCGATTCGACGGATATCATTCTTCCCGCGTTCGTTAACGCGCACACGCACCTCGGCGACTCAATCGCCAAGGAAGCAGGCGGTGGGCTCTCCTTAGACGAGTTAGTCGCTCCGCCGGATGGTCTCAAACACCGACTTCTGCGGGCGGCGAGTACCGAGGAGAAAGTCGCCGCAATGCACCGGTCGCTCCGACTGATGGAACAAGGGGGAACGGCGGCCTGTCTCGAATTCCGCGAGGGCGGCGTCGACGGTGTCGATGTCATCCGTCAGGCGCTCGACGGCAGAGACATCGAGGCCGTCATCCTCGGACGGGAGACAGCGGACGCAATGGAGATTGCGGATGGCTTCGGGGCGTCCGGTGCGCGGGACGCCGAGTTCGCAACGCTTCGAAACGCGACCGCAGAGGCCGGAAAACTGTTCGGCATCCACGCCGGCGAGCGCGACGCCCACGACATCAATCCGGCGTTGGACCTCGAACCCGACTTCCTCGTCCACATGGTTCACCCCGAACCGCTCCACCTCGAACGGGTCGCAGACAGCGAGATTCCAATCGTCGTCTGCCCGCGGTCGAACCTCGTCACCGGTGTCGGCGTCCCGCCGGTGCGCGAACTAGCCAACCGGACGAAGGTCGCGCTCGGAACGGACAACGTGATGCTCAACAGTCCGTCGATGTTCCGCGAGATGGAGTTCACCTCGAAACTCGCAGACGTATCCGCCGCCGAGGTACTTCGAATGGCGACGATAAACGGGGCCGACCTCGCGGACCTGAACTATGGACTCATCGAGGAGGGCCGCGAGGGGAAACTGCTCGTCCTCGACGGCGACACGGACAACCTCGCAGGCGTCCAAGACGTGGTCCGCGCCGTCGTCCGTCGAGCCGGACTGTCGGACGTAAAAGACGTCCATCTCTGAGCGGCTGTCGACCGTCACCGGTGACACCTTCTCAGACCAATCAGCTTCACATCATATTCTCGCAGTACTCCTCACGTAGCAAAGGGTTATTACTACTGGTAAGAATATGTTACCATGTGTCATGGTGTTGTATGACCGAATTATCGTCCCCATCGACGGGTCAGACGGGTCCGAGCGCGTCGCGACCCACGCGGCCGCGCTTGCGGGGGTTCACAATGCGGAACTACACGGGGTCTACGTCGTAAATGCGGGAAGTTTCGTCGGACTTCCAGCGGAATCATCGTGGGAAGGCGTCGATGAACTGTTGCGTTCCGACGCCGAAGCGGCCCTCAGACTGATTAAACGGACGGCCGAGGAACACGATATCCCAGTCGAGACGCACGTCCTCGAAGGGTCACCGAGTCGGGAAATCGTCGAGTTCGCCGAGCGCGGCGACTGCGACCTTATCGTGATGGGGACACACGGCCGCGGTGGCATCGACCGGTTACTCTTGGGGTCGGTCGCAGAGAAAGTCGTCCGCGCGTCGAACGTTCCCGTCTTGACTGTCCGTATCGCAGGCGGCCGAGACAATACCGATGAATCGGCAGTCGAAGTACCCGTCGAATCCGCGGCGGACTCTCCTGTGGATGCTGAGACAACAGCAGACACAACCGCCACTGTCGACGGAGAAAGATAAGCCGCTCAGCGACCGTCGTCAGTTGCCGGGCGCAGGTGTTCGCAGTCGCCGGCGTGGACGCGTGTCTCACCCTCGTCGGTTTGGACGACGAGTGTTCCGGGGTGCTCTACGTCCACCGCTTTTCCTTCGACCACGCCGCTTGCGGTGTGGACGCGAACCTGTCTGCCGAGCGTGTCGGCCCGCTCGCGCCACGCCAGGAGGACGCTATCGAGGTCATCTCGCAGTTCTTCGAACCGTTCGAGTACCCGCTGGACGAACACGCGGCGTTCGACCGGGCCGGCTTCGGCGGCGATACTCGTCGCACCCTCCGGGAGCGTCTCGGGGTCGAGGTTGACGTTGGTACCGGGTCCGATGATTAACCACGAGATGCGGTCGGCTTCACCTTCCATCTCGGTGAGGATGCCGCAGAGCTTTTTGTAGCCGCGGTCAGACGCGCCAGAGTCAGCCGAACGATTGCTCGCTTCGCTCGCAATCCCCCCGTCGGACGCTGATGCGCCCGACGAGCCATCGTTCGTCGCCCGCTGCGGCGGACGACTCACGATAACGTCATTCGGCCACTTGATACTCGCATCAACACCTGCTTCACGCGCCGCATCGCAGACGGCGACGGCCATCGCGAGCGTGTACAGCGGTGCGTGCGCCGGTGGTTCGTCGGGCCGGACGAGCAGGCTCATCCAGACGCCACCGTCGGGTGCGGACCACTCGCGTCCCTTCCGGCCCTTGCTGGCGGACTGCTCGCGAGCGATGACGGCCACGTCCGTCGCGCCGTCGGCGGCGAGTTCGCGAGCGCGGTCGTTCGACGAGGCAAGAACCTCGTGGAACTCCACGTCGTAGTCGGCCTCCAGTCCGTACTCGATAGCCGGGCCACCGTATTCGGGAACGTCGGTTATGGTGTACCCATCACTTGTACTCTCGACGCCGAACCCATCGTCACGGAGTGATTCGACGTGCTTCCAGACCGCGGCGCGAGAGACGCCGAGTCGGTCCGCGAGGTCGGGACCGGAGACTGGCCCCTCGGCGAGTGCATCGAGGAGGGTGCGTCGCGTGTCGCTCATGAAGTCGGCTACGACGGCGCGAAGAAAGAGGTTCGTGGTTCCGGTTCTCCGTGCGAGAACTTCGACCGAGAGTGGCTATTCGAGGACGAGAAGCACGTCGCCCATGTCGACGCTATCGCCTTCGCCGACGAGCACCTGCGAGACGGTGCCACCGCGTTCGGCGACAACGTCGTTTTCCATCTTCATCGCTTCGAGGATGCAGACAGTGTCGCCGGGCTCGACGTCGTCGCCCTCGTCGACTTCGACAGCGAGGATGGTCCCCTGCATCTCGGCGGCGACGGACTCGCCGTCACCCTCGATTACCTGCTGTCCACCTTCGTCGCTCTCTTCACGGCGCTTTCGTGGGCCGGAGGGCTTCGATGCGGACGCGGCGGCCGATGCGCCGCCGAGCGGGATAGCGGGTGCGCCGCGCTCTTCGAGGCTGACTTCGAAGCGCTTGCCGTTGACCTCGACGGTGAAGGTGCGCTCTGTCACCTCTCCTTCCTCTTCGTCGCCGGCGACGGCTTCGGGGGACCAGCGCTCGACGGCGGCCTCGATGCGCTCGGGGTCGAGCACCTCGTCGAGGTACTTCGTCGTGTGGCTTCCCTCGCGGAACGCCTCGTCGGTGAGCATGAGGCGGTGGAACGGAATGACCGTTCGAAGTCCTTCGATGTCGAACTCGTTGAGTGCGCGCTCGGCGCGAACGAGGACTTCCTCGCGGTCAGACCCGGTGACGATGAGCTTTGCAATCATCGAGTCGTAGTCACCGCCGATTTCGTCGCCCTGACGGACGGCGTCGTCCATGCGGATGCCGATGCCGCCCGGCGGGTCGTAGGTCGAAAGCGTGCCCGTCGCGGGCGCGAATTCCTTTTCGGGGGCTTCCGCGTTGATGCGGAACTCCATCGAGTGGCCTTCGATTTCCACGTCGTCCTGCGAGAAGTCGAGTTCCTCGCCCGCGGCGACGCGCAGTTGCCACTTCACCACGTCGAGACCCGTCACTTCCTCGGTAACGGTGTGTTCGACCTGGATACGCGTGTTGACCTCCATAAAGTAGAACTCGCCGTCCTCGACGAGGAACTCCACCGTCCCGGCGTTGGTGTACTCCGCCGCGCGGACACCGCGTCGGGCGGCCTCGCCGATGCGCTCGCGCAGGTCCTCGGAGAGCGCAGGCGACGGCGCTTCCTCGATGACCTTCTGGTGGCGGCGCTGGAGCGAGCAGTCACGCTCGCCGAGGTGTCGGACGTTTCCGTGTTCGTCGGCGAGAATCTGCACCTCGATGTGGCGCGGCGCTTCGAGATACTTCTCGACGTAGACGGAGGCGTTGTCGAAGTACGCCTCACCCTCTCGCTTTGCCGTCTCGAACTGGCCATCGACCTCGTCTTCGGAGTGGACGACCTTCAGGCCACGACCGCCACCGCCACCTTCGGCCTTGATGGCGACCGGGTAGCCGTAGTCGTCGGCGACGGCTTTCACGTCCTCGGCGGAGTCTGCGGGCTCGGTCGTACCGGGGACGACCGGCACGTCGGCGTCCTGCATGAGCGACCGGGCCTTCGTCTTTTCACCCAGTCGCTCCATCGCGTCGGCGGACGGACCGACCCACGTGAACTCGGAATCTTCGACCTTTCGGGCGAACTCGGCGTTCTCAGCCAGGAATCCGTACCCCGGATGGATAGCGTCGGCGTCAGCCTTCCGGGCTGCTTCGATGACTGACTCGTGGTCGAGGTAGGAGTCGGCCGCACGGGCTGGGCCGATGTTGTACGCCTCGTCCGCGTAGCGTACGTGCCCACCGTGTTTGTCGGCCTCGCTGTAGACCGCGACAGTTCGGACTCCAAGCTCCTCGCACGCACGCATGACGCGCACTGCGATCTCGCCTCGGTTGGCGACGAGAACCTTGCTGAACATTTACAGTAGTCTTTCAGGGAACCACACGTTATTCTATCGGTTTCACAACGCACGTCGGTTCATGATTCGACAGTCAACGATTTACGTGTTCGACCATGAAAGAACCCGCCAGAAACCTAACGTACAAGCGGAATACGGTGAATATCGACTCAAATCCAAACGGCCTTATGCGTGTGCGACACTACGACATGGGTAATGGCAGTACGAGTCGGAATCCTCGGCGCAACCGGTGCAGTTGGACAGCGATTCATCCAGCTTCTCGAAGACCACCCAACGTTCGAACTCGCGGCGCTCACCGCGAGCGAGTCGAGCGCGGGCAAGCGATATGACGAAGCGGCAAAGTGGCGTGTCAATACCCCCATCCCGGACGACGTCGCGGAGATGGAAGTCGGTCGGACCGACCCCGCGGACGTGCCAGACGACATCGACCTCCTCTTTTCGTCGCTTCCCTCGTCGGTCGCCGCGGAGGCCGAACCGGACTTCCTCGAAGCCGGGTACGTCGTCTCCTCGAACTCCTCGAACGACCGCATGGCCCCCGACGTGCCGCTGACGATTCCCGAAATCAACCCCGGCCATCTCGACCTCATCGAGGTCCAGCGCGACGAGCGCGGGTGGGACGGCGCACTCGTGAAGAACCCGAACTGCTCGACCATCACGATGGTCCCGACGCTCGCCGCGCTTGACCAGTTCGGTCTCGACCGCGTCCACGTGACGACCCTGCAGGCCGTCTCCGGCGCGGGCTACGACGGCGTCACCTCGATGGAAATCATCGACAACGCCATCCCGCACATCGGCGGCGAAGAAGAAAAGATGGAAAGCGAGTCGCGGAAGCTTCTCGGCACGTTCGACGGCGCGGAAGTCGCACTCCACGACGCCGAGGTTAACGCCTCTTGTAACCGTATTCCGACGCTCGACGGTCACCTCGAAAGCGTCTTCGCGGACCTCGCTGAGGACGCCTCCCCCGAGGATGTCGCGGCCGCGATGCGGGAGTACCCCGGCGTCGACCTCCCGAGCGCGCCCGAGCAACTCATCCACGTCTTCGAGGACAACTTCCGCCCACAGCCCCGCCTCGACCGCGAGCGCGGTGATGGTATGCAGATCTCCGCCGGTGGCATTCAGGCGACCGACCGCGGCGTGAAGTACAACTGCCTCGCGCACAACACGATTCGCGGTGCTGCTGGCGCGTCTGTTCTCAACGGCGAACTCCTCGCCGAAGAAGGCTGGATTTAAGCTAAATCCAACTGTCGCGTTCGGCCTTACGGCCGGGTTCGTCGGCAGTATGCTGCCACTCGTGAGCGAGCAGTCCGTACCGGAACACGTCCACGTGTTCGCCGTCGACAAAGCCCTGTTCGCGGTGGACGCCCTCGCGCTGGAATCCGACTTTCTCTAGGACGCGACTCGAAGCCGGGTTGGTCTCGTAGGCGTTCGCGTACACTTTGTTGAGCCGTCGCTCTTCGAAGGCGTACCCACAGAGTGCCCGGAGCGCGTCGGTTGCATAGTCGTTCCCCCAGTGGTCGGGCGCGACCATGTAGCCGGCCTCGGTCGCCCCGTTGATGACGTTCGGCGGCTTGAGACCAATCGTTCCGACCGGCTCCCCGCCGTCACAGATGAGGAAGTTGATGTCGTCGCCCTCGCCGCGGGACTCGACCCAGTCGCGTTCGTTCGACCGCGTTACCGGATCGACGGCGGCGAGACCCTGTCGAACTCGCCGGTCGTTGATGGTCTCGTGGAGAAATTCGGTGTCTTCCGATTCGATGGTTCGGAGTTCGACGCGGTCGCCTTCGAGAAAGATTGCTCCGGGCATGTGTGACGTATCTCCGTAAATACATTTTAATGCCCTCATGCGGGGTCGGATGAGCGGGACACTTCCCAGCCGCGAGTGGACGAAATTTTGGTGGCGTGGCCGACAGACCTACTTGCTGTCTACTTTCATACACGGCTCACTATGCGTACCCGCCAGATTGGACTCACCGTTGCACTTCTCGGCTTGCTCATCGGCGTCGTTACTGCCGTCCAGCAGTTCCTCCCGGTCGTCGCACATCGAAGCGCTGTCTCGCTCGGCGAGATGGCGATAGGACTGAGCGCTATCTCGTTCCTCCTCGCTCCAGTCTTCCTGTTTCTGACCGGCTACTGGGCCGCCGGCCGAGCGGACATCCCTGCCGAGTACACGTCGTTCGCCGCGCTCTTCGGTCTCGTCGGCGGCGGCGCAGCACTCGTCGGGTTCGTTCCGGCCGCCATCGCAATCATCCCATCCGGGGCGTTCGAATTGACTCTCGTCTGGAGCGCACTGTACAACGTGGTCGTTCGAGGCATCGACTTCGCCATCACAGGTCTGGCGGGCGGCGCAGTCAGACACTTCAGCGGGCGATAGGCGTTCGGGCGCGGCGCGTCCAGTCAGACATCGTTTTCAGTGCGCATCCATCGAGTAGGGGTATGCAACGTCGCGGGCTCGAAACGGGACTCGCCGCCGGGCTGCTCTTCGCCACGCTCGGCGTCGTCGCGTGGGCGACCGGACGGGCGTTCATCTTCCCGAGTCTCGGCCCGTCGGCGTTCGTCCTCGCGTTCGAGCGTCGGGGGGCGCAACCCCGCCCGTCTCGCGTCGTCGGCGGACACCTCGTCGGTGCGGTGGTTGGCTTTCTCTCCTACGCACTCGTTGCGTCGGGCGTGACGCTCACCGCGTCACCGCCGCCGGTGTCCGTGGATGGGCTTCGACTCGTCACTAGCGGGGTCGTCTCCGTCGCCGCAACGAGTTGGGGAATGGTGAAAACGGATGCTGTTCATCCTCCGGCGTGTGCGACGACACTTATCGTCTCGCTCGGCCTGCTCTCGACGGCGGTGGATGTTGGGATTATCGTGGTGAGCGTAGTGGCGCTCGTGACGGTTCACCGGGGAGTTGAGTCGGCGGTCGGGGGCGTCAACGTTCGGTGAGCAGAACCGGAACTCAACAGAAGTTCTGCGTCGCATAGACGGCAGTTCCGCCCGATTCCTCGATTATGTACACACCGACGCCGATGTTATTCCACTCCGGCGTTAGGATGTTTTTGCGGTGACCGGTCGAGTTCATCCATTGATCCATCAGGCCATCTGCCAACTCCTGTTCGGTGGTCAGATAGCCAGCCCCAACGACGTTCTCGTCGTGATAGGTTTGCGCAATGTTTTCCGACCCTGTCATAATGACTGCAAGGCGGAAACCCGCGACTTTAGGCGCGGGAGGAAGCCGACAACACGGATACAAACAATCCTCGGTGGCAGGCCGACTCCCCCACGCCAACCCGAACTATTATAAATACGGGCTACTACATATGAAGTACAGATGGTGGAAGACGCAGCCACTCGAACCGTGCCCATCAAACTCGATGTGGCCGAGAGTTCCGCTGACCTCCTCCACCAGACAACCGACCACTTCCTCGACGCCGCCAACTACGTCGTAGACGTAGCGTGGGAGTCAGACTGGAAAATCACCAGCAAACAGAAACTCCACGACCAAACGTACTATGACGTTCGAGAAGACTCGCCGCTCCCGGCCAATCTCGTGCAAGCCGCACGAAACCGAGCCGCAGAAGCAGTCAAAGGCTGCGTCGAACGCTGGAAAGAAGGTAAGAAAGCCTCGAAACCCGAGTTCACGTCGCGGTTCGCCAGTTACGATGCCCGAACCGTCACAGTGAACGACGAACACTGCACGCTCGCCACTATCGACGGGCGAGTCACCGCTCAGTTCGTCTTACCAGATGAGTCTCGTGAGACGCCACACGCAGCGTACTTGTTCAACGACGAGTACGACGTGAAGGGAGCCACGCTTCACTACGACCGTATTGAGGGCTGTTTCTACCTTCATGTGCGGACAAAGCCCGCCGTGGAGAACGATGATGCCGAACAAGGCGATGCTAAGCACGTTTCCGTCCTTGGTGTTGACCTCGGCATCACAAACATCGCAACCACCTCAACAGGCCGATTCTGGAGTGGCGGTGAACTCAATCACTGGCATCGCGAATACGAGAAACGTCGTGGTGACCTGCAACAGACTGGGACGCGCTGGGCACATGAGAACATCCAATCCGTCGGTCGAACGCAAACCGGACGGTTCGAGCAATTGCTTCACACGGTGTCGAACGAACTGGTTGAAGAGGCTCTTGAGAACGAGTGTACGCATATTGTGTTCGAGCAACTCAAGGGGATTCGAGAACGCGTACCGCACGCGAAAGCGGTTCACAAATGGGCGTTCCACCGCCTCTACGAGTACGTCACGTACAAAGCCGAATCCGAGGGACTTGTGGTGAAGCAGATTAACCCGGCGTACACGAGTCAGCGTTGCTCGAAGTGTGGATTCACCCACGAAGATAACCGCCCACACAACAACGGACAAGACGAGTTTGAGTGTCTGAAGTGCGGGTACGACGTACACGCGGATTACAACGCGGCGAAGAATATTGGCCTGAAGTATCTCCGCGACCAGCAAAAGTCTGGGCGTGGAGGCGCACCCGTAGGCGTGCGCTTGAACAGCGGGATGATGAACGTGAATGGCGAGTATTCGCCTACCCTTCTATCGGGTTAGAACGGGAGTCCACGCTGAATGCCACGCCCTTCAGGGCGTGGTAGCTTACTCAGAACAAGGACGACGAACGTTCTGTCGTTACTGCAGAGGGGACAGACCCCTCTCAAGTCGATGAAACAGTCAAACACCTCGAACAGAAATCCAACGCGGTATCACGAACCGAGGACGAACGCCGAGAGAAGATTAGCCGTCTCAACAAAATATTGAGCGGCGAACCAACGGCTGGAACCCCTAAAAAGCCGAAATTTCTCGGCGAGCCACCGAGCGAACGGAGTGGAAAACCGTACCGCGTATTTGAACCAGAACTCACCGTCGGTACAGCAATTGAGCCGACGTACTCGAAGAGTCCAGACCTGAATCCCGATGGGACATTACAATACGAGGATGAGCCTGACTACCTAGCGGAAGATGCAATAGCGCTAGACCGAGAGAGCAATTCGATTTTGAAATGGACAGTACTGTCGGTTGGGGTGCTCGGTTTGTTGGTTGCGGTTGCTGTTTGGACTGGTCTCGTCTGAGTTGTTTCGAGCCTGTTTCTCTCGGTAGCGGTGATTTCTCAATCTCTGGAAAAACTATCTACTGAGATTTTTGAAATTGACTTGGGTCAAAAGTTTTGAGCTATCCTCACCGAGAAATCCGCTCCGCTAATGCAGTGCGTCCATTATTATCTTTTAATCGCCGATATAGTTGACAGTGCCAAAATCATAATCGAAAATACAAGTGCTGTCCAAGAAATGAGACTCGTGATGGCAACATTTGCTATTTTGAGTAACTGAACACCTCCCTCTGTATCTGGAATCTGGAATCTGCTGGGTGAGTGTCCCCCGGATGCGGTAGCGGTTCGCCGGACAGGACAGACTCACCGCGAGTCTCGGATTCTCGTGGGAATCCAGGTCAGTCCGGCGGGCATCTGTCCACCCTATGCTCGAACGTAGATTCGAAACGATACGTTATCTTCAGACCGCAGTTCGCCTTTGCTCTCGTGAAACCCGTTTCGTGGACAGGAATCCACGTCTCTCACTCGTCGAATCAGAGCAGTCCTGCGAGGACGAGGAGTGCTATCGAGACGCCACTCGCCCCGAGAAACCACGGGCGCGCCTTCGTCGCCGCCGTTGCGGCCCCGCCGGATTGGCTACCGGTGAGTCGGCGGAAGCCGAAGAAAAGCGTCACTGCGAGGACGAGCCACAAGCCGACCATCGCTAAGATGCGGTGTCCCCGTCCCGTGGTCTGGAGCGTTTCGGCGGTGTAGAGCGTCCCGGCGAGATGGCCGCCGCTGAACAACAAGAAGAGAACCGAAGCGACTGTGAGATACCAGAACCGACGCGCGATAAGGGTCAGACCATCCGTGGGTAGCAGTTCACGGCGCGCCGCCGGAACAACCGCACCCGAAACGACGAGCGTCCCGCCCGTCCAAAGCGCCGCGAAGAGGGTGTGGATGGTCATCGCCACGTCGAAACCCGTCGTCATCGGCGACACCCCGTGGTCGGCGCGGCGGTCGGGTTTTCTCGGCGCGCTGTGGTGGTTGTACCCAGACAACTGAACTCGTGTGGATTACGCTCGACCGTTCTGTGTGTCATCTTCGGGGTGTTCGAGAGTGGCAGATAAACATCGATGGAGGCGTCCCAAGTTGTGGGACTACAGTCGCGTTTGCAAGTCATTGCACACTCGATCGGCTGTGTCACCAGTTGCAAACGCTACTATAGCTTCGGTGACGAAAGAGAGAACCGTACGGAAAGAACGTGATCGAGGCATTCCGCGCATCTGGGAATGGCCGGGATTTCTATACCTCTTCTGCGAAAAGAAGAGTCGAGTGTATAGCGTATGGTGACCGCTGATTCCCGAATCGGAGACGCGACCGACAACACGTGAGATGAGTGAACAACACCTTGGGTCGAATCGACTCTCGCTGATCCCGTCGAGCAGTGGCTCGACAGACTCATCTACCGAAATGGCCCACGTTTCCTCTGACGACCTCGACGGTCCCGTGCTCCCGATAGTGTTGCAATCACTCGACGACAGCAACTGTCGAGCGATACTCTCGCAGTTAGACAGCCCGATGTCCGCGAGCGAACTCTGTGAGGAGTGCGACCTGTCCAGTTCGACCGTCTACCGAAAGCTCGAATTACTCCGCGACTCGGCGCTCGTTCGGGAGTATACCGAGGTTCGACGCGACGGGCCGAACGTCACGCTCTACGAGCGGGATTTCACGGAGGTCACTATCGGCATCGACGGCACCGGTGAGTTCTCGTTGACGGTGGCTCGTCCAGAGACGGATGCGGAAGACCGATTAGCGACGTTCTGGTCGGCGATGAAAGAGGAGTCGTAATGGAGCTACTCGTCGCATCGCTCGTTGTCGTCAAGATTGCCGCGTTGGTCCTCGGCGGAGTCGTCTCGTTGATGGCGTATCGGGCCTACAACCGCACGCGGATTGCCGGCCTTCAGTACTTTGCAGTGGGGTTAGCAGTCATCACGCTGGGAACGGCCCTCGTCGGCGTGTTTCACCACCTCGGCGGAGCTTCGACCACCGAGGGAATGCTCTTCGAGAGCGTGATTATCTGTCTGGGATTCGTCGTGATGATATTCGGCCTCTACCAGACTTGAGAGCCAATTTTCTCAGAACGGGTGCTATCCGGTCACTTAACCTCGAATCGAAGCGGCCGTAGGTTTGCAACTGGGCACATAGCAAATCGAACGACAGCGGTCGGTCGCGTGCGCACTGACGGAGAAACGCGGCTGTAGTTCTCCCACATCTTGGGACGCCTCCATTGCTCCTTATCGACCGCTATCGCAGTGGGAGTATGAACGAATTCGAAGCGTCCGTTACTCGGCCTGACTTCACAGTCGCTCTCGTAACAGGTGGTGTTTGCGACCGATGAAGCGGGACCTAACGTCTCGATACGCAGACGTGGTCGCTTCGCGGAGTCGGTTGGTAATCGCGCTGGTACTCGTCGTCAGTGCCGTTGTCGGCGCTGGCGCGATTGTCGGCACCACCGGAGACGGAGACATCGGCACCGCACGTCTCGATTCGCCGGAGCAGGCGGCGCTCGACCAGATCGAATCGACGTACGAAACTGACGATGCAGTCGTCGCACAAATCGTCGTCAGAGACCGGGGAGGTGACGTTCTCACTCGTGACTCGCTACTACGGAGCCTCCGCCTACAACGGGACCTCCGCGAAAACGAGTCGATCAATTCGACGCTCCACGACGAGACGAAACTCGTCGGCATCGAGAACATCGTGGCGAACGTCGCGTACGCCCACGAACAGCGCGACAGTCACACTACATCGAGGCCCTCTACGGCCGCGAGAAACAACACGTCTGCTTCGGCCCAGTCGGCCCGAGGCGCGTCGCAAACGCCGACGCTCGACCAGCAGATTGCGGCACTCGAAGCTAGTTCCGATGAAGCGGTCGAGACGTATCTCAGCCGTATTCTCGGCCCAGACGCATCCGTTCCCGGCAACGACCCGGCCGAATTCCTGCCGTCGAAATACGAACCAGGCACTTCGAGTGCGGACGCGAGAACGACTCTCGTCTTCCAGAGGAATCCGGACGGGTCGGCGGCGACCACCCGGGAGGTCAACGATGCGCAGGTTGCTATCGAGTCGCTCGTCACGGAGCGCTTCGCCGACGCGTTCGTTTTCGGACAGGGCACCATCGACGCGGAGTCCTCGCAGGCGATTGGTGATACGTTTATCATCGTCACGCCGGTCGCAATCGTCCTCCTCCTCGTCGTGCTCGCCATCGCCTACCGCGACATCGTGGACGTTCTCGTGAGCGTGTTCGGTGTCGGCGTCGTGATGGTCTGGTACGCCGGCGTACAGGGGTGGCTCGGCATTCCGTCGAACTCGACGTTGATCGCCGTGCCGTTCTTGCTCATTGGCCTGAGCATCGACTACTCGCTCCACGTCGTGATGCGCTATCGAGAGGCCCGAGCGGGTGTCCTCGACACCGACGACGAAACTGCCGGCCAGCGAGACCCAACGACAGCGATGCGTGTCGGGGTTGCCGGTGTCGTCCTCGCATTAGCGACTGCCGCATTTTCGACGGCTGTTGGCTTCTCGTCGAACTACGTTAGCCCGCTGGGTTCGATTCAGGACTTCGCCATCTTGAGCAGCGTTGGCATCGTCGCCATCTTCGTCGTCTTCGCCGCGCTCGTCCCGGCTGTCAAACTCGAACTCGAACGAGTGTTCGCCCGCCGCGGTCGCCGCCGAAACGTTGCTGTCGGCGTCGGCTCCGGGCGGCTGAACGGCCTTCTGTCAGGTGCTGCCAGGCTCGCACAGCGAGCGCCCGTCGTCGTTCTCGTGGTCTCGCTACTGCTCGCCTCCGCAGGCGCGTATGGTGCGACTGGTATCGACACCGAGTTCAACCAAGCCGACTTCCTCACGCAGGATGCCCCGGCGTGGATGAAGTCCCTCCCGGAACCGTTCGCGCCCAGCGACTACGAGGCGAGCGAGAACCTCGACTACCTGAGCGACAACTTCCGCCAACGTGGACAGGGGTCGGCGGGACAGATACTCGTACGGGAGAACGTCACTGCGCCGGCACTACTCACCGCAACCGACGACGTGACCCATAGCGTGAGCAGTCGAGAGACGGTCGTCGTCGGCTCTGACGGCAACGCCGCTATCGAGAGCCCGGCATCCGTTCTTCGGAGCGTCGCCGCCCAAAACGAGACGGTCGCGGGCGCAATCGAATCGCGTGACACAGATGGTGACGGGCTTCCGGAGAGGGACGTCGCGGCAGTCTACGACCTGTTGTTCGACGTCGCCCCCGAACAGGCATCCTCGGTCCTCTACCGCTCTGAGACGGGAACGTACGAATCCGCGCGACTGACTATCGGCGTGGAAGGCGACGCCTCGGCCCAGTCGGTTGCAGGCGACGTGCGAGACGTCGCATCGGCCATCGAGTCGGATGCGCCGGTGAGAGCGACTGCGACCGGCGGGCCGGTCATCACCGCTGTCGTCCAAAGCGCGCTGTTCGAGACGCTCGTCGAAGGGTTCGCCATCACGCTCGGCGTCATTCTCACGCTTCTCGTCGGGCTATACTGGGTGCGCTACGGTGCGCCGGGGGTGGGGTTGGTGACGATCGCCCCCGTCCTGATTGCACTCGCGTGGTTGCTCGGAACGATGGCGGTACTCGATATCCCGTTCAACAGCGAGACGGTCGTTATTACCAGTCTGGCGATTGGTCTCGGCGTGGATTACAGCATCCACGTCAGTGAACGATTCATCGACGAACGCGCCCAGCGCGACTCGCTTGCGGACACGCTGTCTACGGCACTCACCGGCACTGGAAGTGCATTGCTCGGCAGTGCTGTGACGACCGCATCCGGGTTCGGCGTGCTCGCACTGTCGCTTTCGCCACCGCTGCAGCGGTTCGGTCTCGTCACTGGACTGAGCATCATCTACGCGTTCGTCGCGTGTATGACCGTGCTTCCGTGCCTTCTCGTGGCCCGTGAGCGCTTGCTCGGACGGTTCTCGTACGGGTCCCCGGACGCGAGGTGAGGTTCGGTTTGTGGTCGGGCGGGACCGTCTGAAAACGGCCGGAACGCTCGTCCATCCGTACGCGACTCCCTCGATAGAAATCCCTCATTCGGAACTTCAAGACGACCAACCGAAACTATTTGTGTATGACTTTGAAAAATAGACAGTATGCTGTCTATCCTTCAAGCAGGTGTCCCCGGCGGCCCGGAACTGCTCATTTTGTTCTTCATCGGGCTACTGCTCGTCGTACCGCTAGCCGTGGCTTTCTTCGTCTATCGAGACGCAAAGCGCCGAAACAGTAGGCACGCGCTCGCGTGGGGTATCGGTGCGTTCTTGGGTGGTGTCATCGTCTGGATTCTCTACTTCGTCGTGCGCGACGAGGTCGGGTCCAGTGGCACTACCGCAAGCGTCTAAGCGAACCCGGAGGCGAACACTTCTCGCAGGTGCCATCTTTTGTCGAACATTGGCGTGTGCTGTCCGAAGCATGCGCTCTCTATTCTGTATCTTGGAAACGTCTCTCCGCCACGCTTGCTCGAGTTGTGGTTTACCAACGTCTACCTCGGACCATTGCCAGGCACAGTTCGGTGCGGGCAGTTTCTGCAGCTCTTGGAGATGTGCTCGGAACCAGTGGGGGGTCGCTACGATTGCTGTATCTCGCGGGAATCATATTTGGTACCAGTCTCCCCAAGATGACAGATTATCTATATTTCACTGGCTAATAGCTCTATTGCTAATTTCCTATTTTGGACTCATTTTGAAATGTGAATGTGTACAGAGTTAATTGTTTGAATCCACCATTTCCAAGAATCGGGTTTTTCCGGAAGTTGAGTCTGATCTGACCGCGTCCCGTCTGGCCTTTATTTCATCTAATTTCTACCGAACTATCCGAGAGGTGGGTATGCGTAATCAGCACATTGAGAACCCCCAATACAATTCAAATTTAACTTCGTTCATCGGAGACCTACTGATTTCAACTGCCCCGATGAGGTTTGACAGTAGAATATTCTCTCTGTACGTAGTATAGTAGTTTAATGTCATCCCGTTGGGCACGGAATTCAGATATTTCTGTGTCTGATATTTCGTATTCTTTCATTAGCTCTTCACGCACTTTATCTAATTCGTGGAAGAGACTTTCATTTTTTCCTTGAATGTTATAACTTAATTCAATTAATATATCCATTGGTGTTGAGAAACAATCAACTTCGCGCAAAAAAATCAACTTCATTATTTGAACTTCGCCTACGGTATTGTACGAATTTGTAAGCACCTCGTCTGAGATACTATGTGCCTTTTCTTTAATGTGTAATTGTTGTTTGATTGTCGGATGAAAGTTGGGTACGATATGGGGGTCTGCAAGAATGTCATCCAGATAATTTCCCATTTTTGACACAATGTACCTCCTGTTTTTCCTGTATTCATCTATTTGATCAAAGTATTCAAGAATTGATTCCTGCAGATGGTTATACTCGGTCTCACGACCCAGATCATAGAGAGAGACATTTTCTGGAATTTCGGTGAGTCTCAATGGTGGTAATATCGGTTTTCCGGAGTGGAGTGGGTCTTCTTCCCACCCACTCTGATGCCGGAGTAGATTTTCCAGAACGGGGTCAATCCCTAATGCAATTAACTTCTTGATTCCCTCTCCTTTTCTATCTCGGCGCAGTTCTTCGAGATTCTGTTTGCTGTGCCGGAGAGATTCAATAGTCCCATACGCTAGAATGAGAGTGGCAACTGGCCCAGCAGCCAATATCAACGCGTTGGCAGTATTGGTGGTGAAAATTTCAATATGTTCACCTATGAATGCTATTAAAATGAAACCGAAGACGATTATCACACCGAGGATGAAAAGGCCTCGATCAGTCTTGAACATGTTTGCTACTATAACTCAATCTTTGCACTGGAATAGTTTGATCGGCCGCTATCACAATATAAAAATCCGATATGAACGAATGCTTAAATATATGATGACCACACTCTATATCTCGTACGCTGTTTTTGATAGATACTGGAAAGTTATCACCCGTACCAGTCACTACTTGCCCTGTATTTAGGGCGGCGTTCGTGACAGTAACAGAGTAAACGCAGTCGGAACCGATGCTTCCGAGACTAGGCTATTCTCGGAGACCATTCACTTACGATGATTGCTGTAGAAAGGGTTCTATTGATTTCCCGGAATCTTAATGTCCGAAATCGCTATGACATATGGTTTTAATGACTAGATGATGTCTGATATCGGACGATGGGTTGTCTGGGGACTTCTCCCATCAGTAATCGCAGGGATTCTACTCAATACTCTGATTCCATTTAACTCAATTAACAGTGATTCCTTTGCTGTCGTGCTGGCTGATCCGGTGCTACGAGTCGGAGCGTTGACGGTTGTACTAGTTGCTCCGGTGTACTTTGGAGTGAGCTACATTATCGGACTCATATACTCAATCTTAGACAGAAGACAAGAGATCCGAAAAAGCAACTCGAGTAGTGTTTCTGTCATTCCTTCGCCCCCGGATAAGATGATTTGGCATGGTGTAGTTCGGCAGTATGATGTTGACTGGTTCGTTACCTTCGGCGAACCACGTCGCGGTGGTACACAATACGCATACATTGTGAGAGGCCCGTGCTGCCCAGATTGTCAAACCGAAATGCTCCATCGAAATAAGACTAGACTTGTCGCATTGAAGCGCCGTGTGTGGTTATGCCCAGAATGTAATATTGTTATCGACCGGCCGAAAGATCTGCTATTTAACGAAGAGCGTGGTGTGAAAAATATCGTTGAAAAACACTTGACGGCAGCTCTATCCGTTGATAACCCTAAGGGATACGTCGAATCGTTAGATAACCTAGATACAGGCAAGTGGAGGCGGCTGTTATATCTCACAACCCCCATGATGGGCAACAAAAAGGAATGAATTTCCGTAATACCCGCGTAGCTGGGGCTGTATCCCGCTCGGGTTCCCCTTAAAGAACGATTTGTCTCCTGTATGGTGGATAGTTTTGATACTGTGAAAGGTCTTCAGTGCGGGGGACTATCTGACATGCTCTTTCCCCCCCACTGTTAG
>NZ_JBZRPK010000469.1:0-5239 GCF_058382125.1 Haloferax sp. s1 | reverse complement strand
CTCACGAAGCAGGCTCATCAGGTTGTCCGAAACACTCTGCGCCAGAGTTGGACGGATAGTCACCTCTGTTATCGAATACGAAATATTGTGCGCCTCTATTCGTCATTCAGCAGAATTCTGTTCAACAATTCAGGCTTCGAAAGACCGACCGAGATGCCGATAGTTTTTCCACGAACCGACGCGCACGGCGGAACGTCATGTATATCATCGTCGTCGGCGCCGGCAACATCGGGACGCCGCTCATCGAAATCGCCACGGAGGGCGGTAACGAGGTGGTCGTCGTCGAGCGCGACGAGGCAAAAGCCGAGGCCGCAGCGGCAACGTTCGACTGCCTCGTGCTCAACGACGACGCCACGGTCAAACAGACGCTCGAAGAGGCCGGCGCGGACCGCGCCGACGCCATCATCACGACGACCGACAAGGACGCGACCAACATCATGGTCTGTCTCTTGGCGAAGGAACTCGAAATTCCGGACATCGTCTCTGTCGTCCACAACCCCGAGCATATGAGCCTCTACCGGCAAATCGGCGTCAACACGATGGAAAACCCCCAGCGACTCATCGCGGAGTACCTCTACCGGGCGGTCAAACGCCCCTCTATCGTCGACTACATGCGCATCGGCGACCGCGCCGAGGTGTTCGAAATTCGCGTCGACGAAGAGGCACCAATCGTGGGGCGGACTATTCAGGAAACCGCACAGGATGGCCTCCTCGACGACGATACACTCATCGTCGCCATCGAGCGCGAGCCTAACGACGACCCCGTCACGCCGCGCGGCAACACGACCGTCGGCGCGGGCGACCTCTTGACCGTCTACTCCGCGAAAGGTGCGACACCTGAAGTGACAGACGTGTTCGGCCATTACGAGGACCACTGATGCCGCGCCGCGGACGGATGGTTGCGGGGTGGCCCGCCGACCTTGCGGTCATCGGTCGCGACGTCGGGTCGCTCCTCGCCATGGAATCACTGTTGATGGCCGTCTCAGTCCTCGTTGCGATTGGATTCGGCGAGTGGTACGCCGCACTCGCATTCTTCATCGCCGCGGGCGCGACTGCTGGTGTCGGCTTGGGTGCGCGGAAGGCGTTCGACGAAGCGCCCGCACCGCGCATGAAACACGGGATGATAATCGCCGCTGCGGGATGGTTTGCAACAGCCGCCTTCGGGTCGCTGCCGTTTTTCCTCACGGCGCATTTCGCTCCTGATTCGGTGTTCACGGCGCTCGTCCCCGCTGGTGTCGAGTACACCCAGTCGAGTCTCGTCTACTTCCGCAACCCGCTGCACGCCCTCTTCGAGAGCATGAGCGGCTGGACCGGAAGCGGCCTCACGATGGGGATTCACGAACCGTCGCTTCCGCGGACGATTCAGTGGTGGCGCTCTCTCATCCAATGGGTCGGCGGCGTGGGCGTCATCGTCCTCACCGTCTCGATTCTCTCGCGGCCAGGAAGCGGTAGTTACGCGCTCTACCGCGGTGAGGCCCGTGAGGAGAAGATTCATCCGAGCGTCGTCTCGACGGTTCGGACAGTCTGGAAGATTTTCGTCGGCTACACGGTGCTTTCGGTAGTCGTGCTCTTCGTCGCCATCCGCGCGAGCAATTACGGCTCGGCCCTTCCCCTCTGGGAGGCTGGCTGGCAGGCGCTCAATCACGCGATGACTGGTCTCTCGACCGGCGGGTTCGCCGTCACCGACAACTCAATCGGGACGTACAACTCGCCGCTCATCGAGACGGTACTGCTGCCCATCATGGCGCTCGGCGCAATCGCCTTCCCCATCCACTACACTATCCTCCGGAACCGCGAGGTCGACAAGTTGTGGACGGACCTCCAGACCCGGTGGTTGCTCGCCATATTTGCCGTCGGCGTGGCAGGACTCACAATCCAGAATCTCGTCTCTCTCCCGACGACTGCGGGGTCTGCATTCGTCGAAACAGCGGACTACTTCGGTCTCTCGGGCATTATCGGCGGCCCGGAGACCGATGCCATCCGCGACTCGGCGTTCCACTGGGTGAGTGCGCTCTCGTGTACTGGCTTTCAGGCCGCGCCGCTCGGCCAGTGGTCCGACGGCGGAAAACTGCTGCTCTCCGGCGCGATGACCCTCGGCGGCGCTGCCGGGTCGACCGTCGGCGGCATCAAAATCATCCGCGGGTACACGATTTCCCGTGGCATCCAGTGGCAGTTCTCCCGCGTCTTCCTGCCCGAAAGCACCGTCGTGAACATCGAAATGAACGGTCGCCGTCTCTCCCGGAGCGAGATGGACCGCGAGTTCTCCGAGGCAGCCATCGTCTCGATGCTCTGGGTGCTCTTGCTCGTCGCGTCGAGCGTCCTCCTCGTGAACCTCGCCGGACCGGAGTTCACCTATGCGGACGCACTGTTCGAAGTCGCGAGCGCGCAGGGGAACGTCGGCATCTCGACGGGCATCACCGGACCGTCGATGAACCCCTACGCGGAGGCGATGTTTCTCTTCAACATGTGGATTGGACGGCTCGAAATTATCCCCGTGTTAGTGTTCTTCCGGTCGGTTCTCTACGGGCTGAATCCGTAGCGTTCCGACACTCCTTCGCCCAATTTTCCGTTCACCGCCGCCAGTACTCCGGCGTGAAGATGACGAGCACCGGTAGAATCTCCAGACGGCCGACCCACATCAGGAGGACCATGTACAGTTTCGAACTGTTGGAGAAGTCGAGATAACTCCCCATCGGGCCGACGACGCCGAAGCCCGGGCCAACGTTCCCGAGGGTCGCAGCGACGGCGCTCATCGTTTCGAGGATACTCACGTCGAAGCCGGCGCGCGCGGCATCGAGGTGGAGCAGGCCCGTCGAGACGAAGAACAACACGAGATACAGGAGCGTGAAGGCGTAGATGCCGCGGATGGCGCGTTCATCGACCGTGCGGCCGGCGAGTCTGACGGGGCGAACTGCCTCGGGGTGGGCCGTCGTAAATAGCTCGCGGCGGAGCGATTTCAGGATGACGTACCAGCGAACGATTTTAATCGCACCGCCGGTCGAACCGCCGGAGCCACCGATGAACATCGCGAACAGGAGGCCGTACTGCGTCGGCGCGCTCCACGCGTTGAAGTCCATGCTCGCATAGCCCGTCGTCGTGACGATGGAGACGACCTGAAACACCGACTGGCGAATCGCCGGTTCGACGTTACCGATGATGGCTGTCCGAATGCCTTCGAGGTACACTTGGTCGTAGGTCTCGCCCGCTGGCGCGACGGACATCAGGCCGTCGCCGAAAAAGAGGACGCCCGCAAGGATGGCCGAGATGACGCCCATAATTCCGAGGTAGGATTTGAACTCGGTGTCGCGGACGAGTCGCTTCGGCTCGCCCGTGAGGACGTGCCAGAAGAGCGCGAAGTTGGTCCCCGCAGCGACCATGAAGGGGATAATCACCCACTGCGCCGCGGCGGAAAACGCCTCGATACTCTTTGCTTCCGGCGAGAACCCGCCGGTCGGCATCGTCGTCAACCCGTGGGCGATGGCGTTGTAGACGCCCATCCCTGGGGCGTGGCCGGTGACGTTGAGTCCGTGGAGAAGGACGATTTCGAGGACCGTGAGGCCGAGGTACGCGCCCCAGAGCGCGCGCGCCGTCTCGGCGATTCGGGGGGTGAGCTTTTCGATGCCGGGACCGGGCGCTTCCGCGTCCATCAGTTGTGCGCCACCGACCGACAGTTCAGGAAGAATCGCTACCGCGAGGACGACGATACCCATCCCCCCGAGCCACTGGGTGAGTTGTCGCCACATCATGATGCCGCGGGTGTGCGAGTCGAAAGAAATGTCGCCGAGGACCGTCGCTCCGGTCGTGGTAAACCCGCTCATCGTCTCGAAGAGGGCGTTCGCCGGATTTCCGAGGGTTGATTCGGGGTGAATCGGCTGCGCAATGAAGGGGATACCGTGCGCCTCGATAAGGTACGGAATCGCACCGACGAAAGCCACAGCCAGCCACGTCATCGCGACCATCAGGAACCCCTCGCGGGCCCCGATGTCGGGTTCTTCTGCGAGGCGTTCGAGCCCCGTCCCGATGAGAACCGTGACGGCCATCGTGACGACGAACGGGAGCACCGACTCACCGTAGTACAGCGCGACGACGAGCGGGAACAAAAGCGGGACTGTGAGATATTTCAGTACTGTCCCGACGAGACGAAGGCTGGCTCTATAGTCGACCCGCAATTTCATCCGTGGACTAACGTACCGCGCGCCGGGTTCTTCCGTGTTCGGGTTCGCTCGCGTGTGCGAGAATCAGTGGCGCGGCGGCTGTTCGCTCGTGGCGCGTGCGGTTAGGACCCTCAGAACAGCAGTTCCGAACGCTGTAGCTGACTACAGTTTGGGAGACACGTCGTCGATGGCGCAGCTATCGACGAAGACGACCACGTGGTCCCCCGGTTTGATGACGGTGTCACCTCGCGGCGTGATGAACTCGCGCCGTCGCGTGATGGCACCGATGACGACGCCTTCGGGGAGGGATGCAATCGACTCCTGAATGGGTTTGCCGGCGAGGACGCTGTCGGCGTCGACTTCGATTTCAAGGACTTCGGCCTTGTCCGACTCGATGAGCGCGACGTTCTCCGCGCCGCCATCACGAGTGAATCGCGTGATTTCTTCGGCGACGACCTCGCGCGGACTCACGCCAACGTCGACGCCGACGGCCTCGAAGAGGTCGACGTACGGCGTCGTGTCGATGACGGCGACGGTTCGTTCGACGCCGAGGCGCGCCGCGAGCAACGAGACGAGCAGGTTCTTCTCGTCGGAGTCGAGTGCAGAGACGAGCAGGTCGGCGTCGCCGATGTACTCGCGTTCGAGGAAGTCGATATCGGTCGCGTCGCTCTCCATGACGATTGTTCCGGGCAACTCCTCTGCGAGTTCACGGGCGCGGTCGGCGTCTTGCTCGATGAGTCGCGGTTTGAAGCCGCGTTCTTCGAGCAGTCGGGCGACGTGGTAGCCGATTTCGCTCCCGCCGACGATGACCACCTCTTCAGCGGTTCCCGGCGGTTCGTCGGGCGAGACCGAACTCGCAAATCCCTGAACGCTCTGGGGACTGCCGATAACGACAATCCGGTCTCCCGGTCCGATAACCGTATCACCGCGAGGAATCGTCACCTCGCCGTCGCGGAGGATGGCCGCGAACGTGAGCGAGTCGAATCGGTCCGCTTCGCTTACGGTCTGGTTCGCCACGGGACTTTCCGCGCCGACTTCGAACTCGGCCATCTGGACCTTCCCGCCCGCGAAGGAGTCAACGTCCC
>NZ_JBZRPK010000470.1:4227-5241 GCF_058382125.1 Haloferax sp. s1 | reverse complement strand
TCGACCGGCACTTCACCCGCGGACTCGACCGCCTCGACGAGGTTGACGCGCTCGGCGAAACACGGACAGAACTATTCCGACTCTACACCGCAGCGCGGGAGTTAGAGCGCATCGCCGACCACGCCGAGCAAATCGCATCTGTCGCATCAGCGGTCGATGAATCACTTGGCCAACCGCTCGCCGACGAAATCGAAACGGTCTCTCGAATCGTTCGAGACGCGGTCGAATCGGCAGTCTACGTGGCGTTCGCGGGCGAAGATTCCAAGACCACACGAGATATCTTTGAGACGCGCGACCGAGTGTGCGAACAGCTTAACGACATCGAGCGCCGCGTATTCGACGGGAACGACAGCGATTACCGCTTTGCGCACGCCCTCCACAGCCTCCGGCGAACGGCTGAGCACGCCGGAAATATCGCTGAAGTCGGACTCCGGACGGCGGTCCGACGCAAGGCAGTAGACGAACACCCACCGGATACCTGTGAGAACGAACCACTCTCGGACATCGGAGACACAGCTTCGAGTTCGAGTCCCGTGGGAACAGGAAACTCGGAGGACGACCGAGGCGGGTCCGCCGTCACTGACTGAACCCTCGCTTCTCTCACCGACTGGAGTGTTCGTCCGTCAGCAGGAAATTTCTCAACGCGCGGTCGCCGAACACGACGACGAGCGCGGCCCCGACGAGGTTGAACACGAGGTCGAGCACCGTGTCGACGCGACCGTAGGAGACGAGCACAGGCTCGATTCCGAGCGCGTCGGCACCGCGGTGGATGGCATACTCGGCGATTTCCCAGAGCAGACCACTACAGACGACGACGGCGAGGACTCGCTGGGAGGGTTCGCGTCCCCTGCGCCGTGCGAGTACGTGGACGAATCCACCGAGAATCGACGCCGAGTGGGTGTGAGTGAGGTGGTCCCACCACCACACGTCGTCGTAGGGGCCGAGCATCCCGACCGAGTGAGTTAGCATCGCCGACTCCACGTACACACGCTGCCACGGATGGAACGACTCACC
>NZ_JBZRPK010000470.1:0-4217 GCF_058382125.1 Haloferax sp. s1 | reverse complement strand
CGGGGGGAGGCCCCGTGGGGGGGGTGCGCGCCCCGGGGCGGGTGGGGGCGTGGGGAGAAACCACCGAAGCACCGCGGCGGGGGGGGGGTGGGGGGGGGGCCCCCCCCCCCACGCGGGGTCGTGGGGCCCGACCACCCCGCCCGGGGGGGTTACCCCCGCCGCCCCCCCGTACACCCCCGGCCCGGGGGGAACCGCCTCACCCGCCACTCGTTCGAAAACATCGGGGATGAACGTTCCCACGAACGCGAACATGGCGTTTACCATCGCGGCGAGCTTTCGACGACGGAGTCCCGCAAGGAAGACGACGACGATGGAATACCTGATACAGCGTTCTATCGTCTGACTCCCGGATTGGTGTGTAGAGTTCGTCACGCGTTTCGCTCGTCGTGAATGACGGCGTAGTCGATTAAATAAGTTGACACCGACGCCCACGAAGTGAGGACACCGTGTCGACAATGAACCGTCGACAATCGAAACCCAACACAACTTTGCCTACTGAAATTAGAATTGAATTTAACGTCGTCGGTTGCTCGTATCAGGTGCTGATACACCCCGACGTAACTAACAGCGGTTCGGCTTCACCCGCAGACATGACTGACAACACAAACGCAGACGGCTCCAAAGATACAGACAGTACCACGAACACGACCCCCAAATCGGTCCGGACAAACACGCCGGGTCGCGGCATCCGACCCGACGCGAGAACCATCGAACCCGACGCGCCCGACGAGTTCGGACTCGTGCAGGTCTGGTGGGGAGACGGAAAAGGGAAGACGACCGCCGCGATGGGGATGGGCTTTCGTGCCGCCGGACATGGCTACCGGGTTCACATGCTCCAGTTCTTGAAAGGCGGTGCCGACTCCGTCGAAGCAGTTCGCGGCGAGTACAATGCGATTGCAGCAATGCCGGGCTTTTCGTTCGAAAATCTCGGCCACTACGGGTGGGCCGGAATGGCGGACGGCAGCGAGGACGAGGACCACGCCGAACAGGTCGCCGCAGGTCTCGAACGCGCGCGCGAACTCGTCGACGCCGCGGCCGACGCCGACCTCACCTCGCCGCTCGACCTCGACGGTACACCGGAAGACGGCGTCCACTTCCTCATCTTCGACGAAATTCTCTACGCCGTTGCGATGGGGCTTCTGGACGAGTCCGACGTACTCGACCTCATCGACCGAAAGCCCGACCATCTCGAACTCGTGTTGACCGGGAGCCACGACGAACCGACGTACCTCCACGATGCTGCGGACCTCGTAACGAACGTTCGGAAGGTGAAACATCCCATCGACTCGGGCCAACGCGCCAGAAAAGGGACCGAATACTGACCCGTTGTCGACAGGTTGGTATCCTCCACTGTCACCTCGATTATCCCGCGGCCGTCACTCACCCGGAGACAACGTAATCACGGGTACTGGAGCGGTGCGAACCGTTTGCTCGGCGACGCTTCCGAGGAGAATCCGGTCGACACCGCTTCTCCCGGTCGTCCCCATCACGACGGCGTGGATGTCGTTGTCCTCGACGTAGGCGCGAATTTCGTCGCTCGGCGTTCCGTGCTCGATGCGTTCGACGACTTTCGTGATGCCGAGGTCGGTTGCCTCCGAGACGACAGACCCAATCGCTTCGTTCGCTCCCTGCTCGCTTTCTTCGCCCGAAAGCATCGAGCGAACGTCGAATCCGAGTGCGGAGTCGTCGACGACCGAGAGGATGTGGACGGCCGCATCGAGCGCCGCCGCGAGTTGGAGACCGTGTGTCGTGGCTCGCTTCGACGACCGACTGCCGTCGGTCGGAATAAGGATTCGTTCGTACGGGAACGTGAGTTCGTCGTCGGGGTCCATGCGAGCGGTGAGAACGGGCAGGTCGGATAGGCGGACGACTTTCTCCGTGACGCTGCCGTGGAGCTGTCGCGAAAGTCCCTGTCGGCCGTGTGTGGGCATCACGATAAGGTCGTAGTCGTACTCCGCCGCGTATTCGACGATGGTCGGCGCGGGGTTCCCCTGAACGACGTCGGTCCCGTATTCGACGCCGAGTGTGTCGAGCGTCTCGGCCGCTTCCTCGACGACGCTTTCGCCTTCGCGTTCGAGTGCGTCGACCACGTCGTTACTCACGACCGTGACGCTGTCGCGGGTCGTATCCGCCACGAACAACAGTTGTATCTCCGCATCATCCCAGTGTGCGAGTTCACTGGCGTGATAGAGAACCGCGCTCGTCGCGGTGCTCTCGTCGACGGGAAGGAGGATTTTTTCGTACATGCTCTTCTGTAGGACAGGTTGTAGGTAAGTCCTTTCGACGGACGGAACGCTGACTGTTTGGAAGCACGTTTTCGCCTCCGAGCCTCGGTCAGCAGACTTTCCTCCCTCCCGCAATGACACTCATGGTATGACCCTGTCCCCGCAACCGGGCTTTGCCCACCGAGGTGACGACAGATGATGGACGGCGAATCGCGCGAAGCCGACCCCGTCGAATCACTGCAGGCGGCGGCCAGCACGCTCTCCAGGCGACGAGCACAGATAGACGAGATTGGCTTCGGCGAAGTTCGAACGCTCTCCGAGGCGTACCACGACGTCGCAGCGATTCTCGACCGACACGAAGAGAAGGCGACCGACCAGGACGACTTCCAGGGCTACGTCGAATTTCGGGATGCCCTGTCGAACCGACTCGAAGCGGTCCCTGCGGACGTTCGCCACGGAGATGCATTCATCGAGGCCAACGAAACGCTCACCACGCGCGTTACCTCGTCGCTGTCGTCGTCGGACTTCGAACGTGCCAGAGACCAACTTCGACCGGCCCGAGAAGAGGCGGAACTTCTCGATTCGCTTGAAGAAGCGGAAGAATCGTACCGGCGTGCGCGTCATGCCCTCAAAGACCGTGAATCCGAGGTCAAATCCCGAATCGAACGACTCGAACGCGTGAAAGAACTCGGGGAGGCCGACATCGATGCACCCGTTCACGAGCTTCGAGACCTAATCGAATCGTACAACGACGCGGTCGAAGCTGCGTTCGAGCAGTTCATCAGGGAGAAGTCCGCCCGTGAGGTGCTCACGTGGCTAGAGACCGCAGCGTCGTACCCGCTCGCCGAAACACCCGCGCCCCCAGAACGACTGTGTGAGTTCCTCGAAACAGCCGCCATCGGTGACGAATCGGTGGCGACGCTCGTGGAGTACGCGGGCTACTCGCGGTCGAAACTCGACCACTACGTCGACGACCCGAAAACGTTCTCGGCGGCAGTCGGGACGAACAAACGGTTCCTCGAAACACTCGACGCAGACCCGCTTACCGTATCGTGGCCGCCAGCGCCTGCGTCCACGCTTCGATGGCGGACGAAAGAACTCGTCGCCGTCGTGAGTCGGTTCGCCGACGACGACGTGGTCGCTCACGCTCGCAAGGTGCACGAACTAACGCACGGGCGGGAGTACGAACGACTTCGGGACGCAGCGGTTGCCCGGGAAGAACTCACAGAAGACCAGCGCGACCGACTCCGACGCGGTGCAGTCTCGGACGAACTGGAGACGCTACGAGACGAGTACGACCGTATCGTCTCGTGTCTCGACGAGCATCCGCCGCTGGACGACTGAAACGAGAGGGCCGACGGAAAAGAGCGCTGACCCTTACGCAGCGACTTTTGCGCGCTCGTGATACCAACCGCCGAAAGCACCGAGAGGGACCACGAGCCAGCCAGCGGCCACAATAGCCATCGTAAGTCCCACTGGGAGGAATGCAGTAAAGAAGGCCGCCGCCTCCCCCAATGCCATCTCACCGCGGTACACGTTCGAAACCGCGAGGAACAGTACAGGACCAATCGACCCGACAGCGAGACTCGTAAGTGCAGTGGCTCCACCGAAGACCGCACCGTAGAGTTGGTGATTTTCTTCCGGGTACAGCTTCCGCCAGAGAAGTGTCCCAACAACGAATGACGTCGGAATCACGATTGGGAGAGTGAGTAACCCGATACCGAAGAAAAATCCGATGGTTCCGTTACCCGTTCCTGCGATAAGAAGCCACGCTCCGCCGAACCAAACGGCAATCGCCAGGAGTCCGGTCGCAGCCATTGCAATTCCCCCGCCAACGTCACGCCGAGAGGCGTAAGGAAGTCGTCCAGGACCGTATCGGTGACAGAGTCTCCGAGCCATAGATAGGGATACGTAGAAAAACACCATAAAACCACATCCAATTGACATTAGTCGGGACAGATATTTGCATCTAGTGCGACTCTCTGCTTATCC
>NZ_JBZRPK010000471.1:0-5273 GCF_058382125.1 Haloferax sp. s1 | reverse complement strand
ATATATCAGTAATTCTATTGGCATATAATACAGATATCGGATATGAACAGTCTGCAGCAGATTGGATACGTAATAGCCATACTCCTTGGGATAGCCTATATTCTCATCCCTCGGAGAATCCATAAATTCGGATTTGATTTTCTTCGTAGTTCTCGTCCCAAACAATCCGAGAAATCCACTGCAATCTTTTGGGTGTATCGTGGCTTAGGGGTTCTACTCCTCATTATTGGTTTCTCAGGACTCCTCTAGGGAGTTTATCTCTGTACTAAGGGGTCTATTTCTGTATTGCTGTATTTACTGCGAGTTTCACGGTTCACCCCTGAATAGAGGGACTGTGCTACCATCTACAGAGGAAACAAGGCGAGTGCCTCGGGGTCTCGCAAATCGCTCTGCGATTTGCTGGATACAGGAAATCTTTGATTTCCCTTGACTTGACCCCGAGGCTGAAGCCGACACTTAGACGTGTTCTGTTCGCTCGATATACCGTTCAATCGTCTCGGTTGAAACGGTTCCTGTCGTTCCGATGTAGTACGACCGTTCCCAGAACCCACTGCTCCATAGATACTCTCCAAGAACGACTCGTGCTGTTCCCACATCTCCCGTGCCGTGATGCTCTTGACTGTCCGTACAATTTCGCTCGGAGCGTGTCGTTCGAGAATCGAAGATTCTCGTGATGACGAATGACTGTGTCTTTCGAACCACTTCGGGTGGGCGGAGAGAAACAGATGTACGTGGTCGGGTGAGATGTGCAACGACAGTACCTCGTAGCCGTACTCGTCACACACGTCGCGGAAACTTTTCTCCAACGGGTCCTCAATTGGTTCGAGAATCGCGTGGCGGTACTGAGCGGAGCGAAGCTCCGCGAGGTACGCAAAGCTACGCTTTGCTTGACTTCGGACACCACACGAAGTGATAGTTGACGTTGTACATCGTGTGGTTCGACCGCTTCTCGCCCATATCAACACCACACCTCCAACACAATTAAGTATATCCAAAATATATACATTTGTATGTCGAACCGCTTTGAAATCGACGGTGAGGAAGTTCTCGACGGTGAGGTCAAACCGTTCGGGAACAGCGCCCACGTCACTGTCCCCAAACGTTGGCGTGGAGCCGACGTGAAAGTCGTCCGAACCTCAGAACCCACCGAACAAGACGAAGAATGACCAACGCACAGTCCCTCATCAAAACTCTGGACTTCCAACTCGACATTCAGAGTGACAACGAGGGCCTGCTGTACGACGCCACCCTCGAAGCCCGCTCGGTGTACAATGAAACCATCCACCTCGCCAAAGAAGGCGTTGACTGGGATGTGATTCCAGACCTCGTGGCCGACGACGCCAACCTCGTGAAGAACACGACTCAGCGCGTCGTCGCCAAAGCACTCGGCGCGATGGAGAATTACTACGAGTACGACGACTTCGGACTCCCGAGTCACACCAAGGACGGTGCGTACCCGCTTCGTGCGAACTACGAGGAGGGATACAACCTGTCGCTCACCGACGATGGCGACGTGGCGTTCTGTATCAGTGCGAAGCCGTACAAGCACGTAAAGGGCGTCCTCGATGGGAGTGACGCTCACCTCGATATTCTCAATACCGCACTCGAAAGCGACGAGTGGAAGATTGGGACGGCGGAAGCCCTGTTCCACAACGAGAACCCCGAGTTGCACGTCAACGTCACCAACACCAAGCAGACCGTTCGAGACAAGCACGACTCACGGACTGTCGTGGGCGTGGACGTGAACGAGGACAACGTGGCCCTCACTGTACTCTCTGAGGATGGCGTCGAGGACACGTTGGTCATCGACTTCCCCGAAATCAAGTTCGAGCGCCACCGCTACTTCACGATGCGAAAGCGCGTCCAGAACGCGGGGAAAGACAGCATCCACGACACGCTGGAAGGGCGTGAGGAACGGTTTGTCCGTGACCGACTCCACAAAGTGAGCCGTCACATCGTGGAGTGGAGCCGTCAGTTTGAGAAGCCGTGTATCGTCTTTGAAGACCTCAAAGAGATGCGCGACAGTATCGACTACGGCACGCGGATGAACCGACGCTTGCACCACCTCCCGTTCCGCGCCCTTCAGTTCTATACGTCGTACAAGGCGTCGTTCGAGGGCATCCCAACCGCGTGGATTAATCCCGAGTACACGAGTCAGCGGTGTCCGATGTGCGGTCATACGGAGCGTGCGAACCGCAACAAGAAGCGGTTCAAGTGTCGGTCGTGTGGGCATCAAGACCACAGTGACCGTAGTGCAAGCGTCAATATCGCCGTCAAAGGCATCAAGCAACTCGATTGGAATGTGCCTGCTCTCAACAGCCTTCCCCAAGTCAGGAAGGTGCGACGTTCACAAGAGCGGAGCTCTTGTGCAGCCCGCAAAGTCGCTTTGCGACTTTGAGACGGCAGGTATCGGGGGCCGTGGACGCCCCGACCGTGACCCACCCGACCGCCCGAGGCTATCAGGCCGATGGTCGCGTGGGAGTGTCCGACTAAACCACGGGAAGCCTCGGGGATCGACCCCGAGGCGGTTCACTGGTATCGCTCGCAGTTACCCGTCGACCCTTCCTGTTTCTCCCCCGGTCGCTCCGCTTCTTGACCGCAAACCCGAGTCTACCGCCGTGCGGCCTTCGATTTCTCCGAAACAGTAATCATCATGAACGTTAATTAATTTATGTGGGTGGTGTTGTCAATGGTCATGGAACACGTATTCGGTAGCTCGCTTCCGCTTCAGAGTGGTCTCGTTCCGAGGGGAACGCGTGCGGTCGTCTTCGATAGCATCTTCGAGGTGTTCTTACTTCTCGGAACCCTCGTCGGTGTCGTCGTCGTGGGGTACATGCTGTATAACGCCTACAAGTACCGATTCGGTTCGGGAAATGGAACGGTCGACGACGAACGTCGGCCTTCCCTCGGTGAACTTCCGTCGGGTGGCGGCGGCGGTCGGAAGTTGTTCACCTCGTTTTTCATGAGCATGATTATCGTTATCTCGTTGATTTCGTGGACGTATCTGACGCTTTTGTACGTCGAAGAGGGACCGTCTGCTGAGGAGTCGTTGGATGTCGAAGTCGAGGGCTATCAGTTCGGGTGGCGCTTTACGTATCCGAACGGGCACACCACAGATGGCGTTCTCAGGGTTCCAGCCGACACGCCCATCCGACTGACACTGACTTCAGCGGACGTGTTCCACAACTTCGGTATCACGGAGTTGCGCGTCAAATCCGACGCGATACCCGGCCAAGAGACGGAGACGTGGTTTACGGCTGACGAGTCGGGGACCTACACTGCAGAGTGTTACGAGCTATGCGGCGCGGGCCACTCGTACATGTCCGCGGAGGTCATCGTCATGCCGCCTGACGAGTACCAGGAGTGGTACGAGAGTACGAATGGTTCCCAGTCAGTTGAGAGTACGAACAGCACCCAATCATCCGGGAGTGCGAACAGCACTCAGTCTGTCGAGAATACAGACAACAGCACCCAGCCAGCCGAGAGTACGACTAACATCCGAGTATCCACGGTGTCGTCATGAGCGATACGAACCCAGAACGAACTGACGGTGGCACAGTAACCGACGATGAAGCCGTGGCTTCGGGGCAGGCGAGTGTCGACGACGACCACGACCACGGCCACGACTTCCCGGGGACCGGGAGCATCAAACGCTGGTTCGTCACGACGAATCACAAGGACGTGGGGATTCTCTACATCGTCACGTCGCTTTTCTTCCTCGTGCTCGGCGGCGTCCTCGCGTGGTTGATGCGCATCCAACTGTTGGTCCCGCGAGCACCGGGCGAGACGATTCTCGCGCCGCTCGCGTACAATCAGGCCGTTTCGGCGCACGGGCTACTGATGGTCTTTTGGTTCCTGTCGCCCTTTGCCTTCGGCTTCGCCAACTACATCGTTCCGCTCCAACTGGGTGCAAAGGACCTCGCGTTCCCCCGACTGAACGCACTAAGCTACTGGTTGTATCTGTTTTCCGGCATTCTCTTCGGTGCCTCGTTCTTCCAAGGGGGGACGTTCTCCGGGGGTTGGACGATGTACGCGCCGTTGAGCGTCCCGACGTTTACGCCGGATGTCGGGGCCTCGACCGCAGTGCTGGCGCTCGTCTTGTTCGTCGCCTCCGTCACCGTTTCGTCAGTCAACTTCCTGACGACGATGCATCGGATGCGTGCCGAGGGGTTGACGCTCCGTAATATGCCGCTTTTCAGTTGGACGATTCTCCTGACGGTCTGGATGATGCTTTTCGCCTTCGCGGCGCTTCTGGCCGCGCTCTTGGTGCTTTCGTCGGACCGACTTCTCGGGACGACCTACTTCGCGATGGAATCTCCCGCGGGGGCGCTCCTCTGGACGCACCTGTTTTGGTTCTTCGGCCATCCCGAGGTGTACATCGTGTTCTTCCCGGCGCTCGGCGTCATGGCCGAGGTGTTCCAGACGTTCACGGGTCGCCGCATCGTCGGCCGGAAGTGGTTCATCATCGCCATGGTCCTCGTCGCCATCCAGAGCTTCGCGGTCTGGATGCACCACATGTTCCTGACGAGCATCAACCTCCAGGTGAAGACGCTGTTTATGATAACCACCATCGGTATCTCGCTGCCGTTCGACCTGATGGTGTTCGCGCTCATCTACACCATGCTGAAGGGGCGGATACGCTTCACCACGCCGTTCCTGTTCGTCTTCGGCGCGCTCCTGTTGTTCATCATCGGCGGCATCACCGGCGTCTTCCTCGGCGCGGTCGTCCTCGACTACGAGTTCCGCGGCACCTACTGGGTCGTCGCGCACTTCCACTACGTGATGGTCGGCGGGGTCACGGCGCTCATCGGCGGCCTCTACTACTGGTTCCCGAAGATGACCGGGCGGATGTACGACGAGTTCCTCGGAAAACTCCACTTCGCGGTCTACTTCGTCGGATTCAACCTGCTGTACTTCCCGCTTTTCGTCGCGTGGGAGACGCCGCGGCGCGTCTTCGACTACGCGCCCGAACTCGCCCCGTGGCACCAACTCGCCACCGTCGGCGGGTTCGTCCTCGGCCTGTCCTTTCTCATCATGTTCTACAATCTGTTCAAGAGCGCCTTCGTCGGCGACCCCGCGCCAGACAACCCGTGGGAGTACTCGACCACCGCGGAGTGGGCCGTGTCGTCGCCGCCGCCGCTGGAGAACTTCGAGGGAACGCCGACCTACCGCGACGGCCATCTCTCGTTCATCCGCGACCGAAAACCGGACACGTCGGGCGACGGCGCTACAGCCACAGACGGGAGCGGGACTGCAACGTCGGACGGCGGGAC
>NZ_JBZRPK010000472.1:0-5319 GCF_058382125.1 Haloferax sp. s1 | reverse complement strand
CGCCGCGCGGCGGCCGCGCCGCGGGCCGCTTGTTTGCCCGCCGGGAGGGGTCGACCCGCCCGGCGGAACCCCCGTTTGGCAGGACGGCGGGCGCCCCGATTCCCCCCGCCGCCGTTCCCGCCGTTTCCGGCGAGGACGACAATCCGACCGTTCTCGGCGGTTTCGGTACCTTCGGTGCTCTCGACCGTTTCGCGGGCGACTTCTGCGAGGTTCCGCCCGGCGTGTTCCATCATCTGGAGGAGTCCGAGACTGACGGTGTCGACCGCGACGCGGTCTACCTCGCGCATCTGGTCGGCGGTGACGGCGGAGACGACTCGCCCGCGTTCTGTTTTGAACGTCGGAGTCACGACTCTCTGTACGGAGCGTGGGAAAAAGACGATACGGGGACGAGTGCCGCGTCGGCGATGGACCTCGTCGGCGGTGGCGTCTCAGTTGTTCTGCCGAACGTTGAAGCCGCGAGTCAGGTCGTTGTGCTTGCGTTCGAGGAACGAGTACACTGCGCCGTGTGGCGCACCGTCGAGAATCATATCGACGGCGCGACGGACGACTTCGACCTCTTCGGGTTGGCCGATGATGCCGAGCGTCGACCCGTAGATGACCACGTCCGCGCCGGTCAACTCTTCCATGAGTTCGCGGGTGCGACCGTTCTCGCCGATGAGTCGGCCCTTCTGTCGCCGCATGTCGTTTTTGTTTCTCGTGTGTCGGTCGATTTCGATGAGTTCGAACATCATCATGTCGTCGTCGAGGAGCGCCATTGCGTCCTCAGGGGCGAATCCGCGGCCGACGGCCCGAACGACATCGGGTGCGACCATCCCGAGAACGGGGTCGCCCACGCTGTCGATGGCGACACTGCCGTTTTCGGAATCAACGTCGAGTCGGACTTCTGCACGACTCTCGATTTCTCGGAGCGTCGAACCACCTTCGCCGATGAGAACACCGATACGGTCCTGCGGCACCTTGACGTGCTGCATATCACTGGGTACCCGGTCGAACGGTTTAAGCGTTCGCTCGCCCGGTCGCTACGTGTCTCGGTCGCATACGACGCCGCTGTCTGTCACTCGTCCTCGTCGGCGGTGACGAACTCGTACAGCGAGTCGCTGTCGGCGTCAGCGCCCTGCCGTCGGAAGAAGTTGGCCACGTTGCGGCAGTCACGCTGGAGGAACTCCTCGGCGTTCGGATGGTGAATCGTGACGGCCTGTCCGAGGTCGATGACGACGAGTTCGCCCTCGTGGATGATGAGATTGTACTCCGAGAGGTCGCCGTGGACGAGTCCGGCCCGGTGGAGGCGACGCATGTACTCACGGACGACCTCGTAGGCTGTCTGCGGGTTCTCGACGGTTACTTCGGAGAGGCGACGCGCCCGGTCTTCGACCAACCCGACGAGTTCCATGACGAGGACGTTCCGCTGGACAGCGATTGGTTTCGGAACTCGGACACCGGCGCGTTGGGCACGTTCGAGGTTGGCGAACTCCTTTCTGACCCACGCGCGGACGACCTGCCCTTTGTCGTGGCCGATGTTTTCGAACCGCGGGTCTCCTTCGAGGTTGTCGCGCATGTGGCGGAAGTCCGAGGCGTTGACGCGGTCAATCTTGACCGCGACGTCGGTTTCGTCGTCGCCGAGCGCCTCGTAGACGTTCGCCTCTTTCCCGGTCGAAATCGGGCCGCCGAACGCGGCGATGTGGCCGTCTTGGACTAGTTTGTAGATGGCAGCAAAGGTGGCATCGTCGAACACCGACTGTTCGACCTTGAACTGGTCGGCGTCTTTCAGCCGCATCCTGAACTCGTCGAAGTCGCGGTCCTTTCGACGTGCGATGCGGTCTGCTTCGTCGTCGGAGACGTCTATCTCCTCCCACTCGTCACCGAACGCCTCGCCCTCTTGGGGCTCGACCATGCCGAACTCGTCACTCATTGGACTACAGCTACGGGAGGCGAGATGAAAAGGGCACAGGTGCTGTCCTCGTGACGTTCGTCAGCGTTTGTAATGATGTTCACTTGGGTTCGGAACGCTGTGAGTTGCATGCTCCGGTGCCATCAGTACGTGTCGTCACGGTTCGGCCATCCGGTGTGACTCGGATTCGTCTGCGTTACTGGATATGGCCTTCGCGGCGGAGTTGGTCCGCTTCGGACTTCTCGTAGCGCCACGTTACGTCGGCTTTCTCGTCTTGCCAGTCCCACGGCTCGACGAGGACTACGTCGTCTTCTCGAATCCAGATCCGTTTCTGCATTCGGCCGGGAATGCGAGCGGTCCGCTCGACGCCGTCGGCACAGCGGACGCGGATACGATTGGCACCGAGCATGTTGGTCACGACGGCGAACACTTCGTCGTCGTTCGGCATTCGGAGATCTCGGCGGCGCTCGTTCTCGTCGTCGCTCATGCGCGAGCGTTTGATGGCGTCATGTTTAAACCCGCCGACGTTTGTTCGCCGCAAACTGTCGCATCAAGCGACGCGTTTAGGGCATTCCCGACATGCCGTGGTGGTATGCTCGATAAACTTGGAACGAAGGGAATCGTTGGAATCATCTGTCTGCTCGTCGGTATCGGCATCGTCGCGTATCAACAGCCAATCGTCGCGGCCGGTCTCGCGTTCGTTGTCGCCGGACTGGGTCTCGTCGCTAGCGGTCTCGCCGAGGGCGTGATGAAGATGTTCGGCATGGCCTGAGCCGCACTTAGGCAGAAAAAACGAACGTGTGTTTCGATAGCCGTCGCGGACTGTGCTACTCGGAAATCTTCTCGCGGCCCGGCGCGATGAGTTCGTCGAGGTAGTCCGCGAGCGCGCCCTTCGCGTCGGCCGGGTGGAGTTCGCCGGATTCGAGGTCCGCCTCCAGCGACTCGTAGTCGTCGTAGTCGAGGTTCCCGCCGTACTGCTCGGGGCGCTCGACGACGACCCGCTCGAAGCGCGGGAAGACGTGGTACTCGAAGATTTGGAGGACGGGATTCTCGCGCGCTTCACCGTCGTCCGTCGGCTCTGGGTCCGCCGTCGGCGGGCAGTAGGCGTCGTTGATCTTCTCCTCGATATCCTCCGTCGAGTCCTGCATCGAGATGGTGATTCCCTTCGACGACGACATCTTACCGACGCCAGTTCCCAGTTCGGCGATAAGGGGCGTGTGCAGACAGGTCGGCGAGTCCTCGTTGATGCTCGGCAGCGTATCGCGGGCGAGCATGTGGACCTTGCGCTGTTCCATCCCGCCGATGGCGAGGTCGATGTCGAGGTAGACGATGTCGAGCGCCTGCATGAGGGGGTAGACCGCCTGCGAGACCGTGACGCTGTCCCCGCTTTTGATTTCGGCCATGGCGCGTTCGGCACGCGCGAGGGTCGTCTCCAGTTCGAGCGCGTGCAGGTCGAGCACGTAGCTCTCGTCGAGTTGGAACTCCGACCCGAGGACGAACTCGGTTTGGCTCTCGTCGAGGCCGTAGGCGATGAACTGCTCTTTCATCTGCTCGGCCGTCTCGCGAATCTCTTCGAATGTACCCTTGTCGTTGAGGTAGGCGTGTACGTCGGCCAACAGCACGACTACCTCGAAGCCCGCCTCTTGGAGGTCGATGAGCTTGTTGGCGCCGAGCATATGACCGATGTGGAGGACACCGGAGGGCTCGTAGCCCACGTACGCTCGCTTGCCCTCGGGGTTGTCGGCCAGCGCGCGCACTTCGTCCTCCGTGACCACTTCGGAGGCGTTCCGAGTGATCAGGTCGTATGCGTCCATACGTATCGGGTGACGGGGACGTGGCATATTACTTCTGGAACGCCCCTTGGTGTCGAAACGGACAACACGCCCCGGTCCCAACTGCGGGTGATGTCCGACTCCGGAACTCGAACACGTGCGCCGATACTCATCTTCGCCGCGCTCATCTTCGCCGTTTTCGGCCTGCTGGCAGCCATGTGGGCCTCGGTTAGGGGTGGCGACTTCCTCCCGTATATTCTCGGCTTCGTCGTCTACTTCCTCGCGTTCCACATTTACCTGCCGTACCGGGTCCACAAGGATGCGACATTCAAAGGGCGGAACGCGACGTTCTGGGCGGCCGTCGCATTCTTCGTGCCACTTCTCGGTCCAGTGCTGTACTTCGTCATCGGTGGTCTCACCGGCGGCGACGACGTTGCAGGATAAGCGTATATCGCGGTTTGACTACCGCCGATTCTCGGCGCGGTGCTCGGAGATAATCTGGTCGACCATCTCTTTTTGTTGTTCCTTCTGGCGCTCTTCGGCCCGGTCTTCCCAGTCCGCAATCGCGGCGGCGACGTCCGACTCTCTGGCGACGGCGAGTTCGTCTATCTCCTGAATCGCTACGCCGTCCGCGGGGGCGACCGGAATTTCGGCTTCGAAAAGCACCTCGTCGGCGACTTCCGAGAGGTTCCCGGCACGGAGGACGACCCGAGGGTCGAAGTCCGCGAGTCGCTCTGCGGTCGTTCGCCCCGCCCCGCTGGCGTCGCGGAGGTAGACCACGTCGCCCGCGGCGATGCCGTACTGCTCGACGGTTTCGTCTAATGCGCCGTTGGTGAACTGCTCGACAATCTTGACCGGGACGAGGTTTCCACCGGATTCGTTCGCTTCGCTCTTTCTTTCGGCGACTTCCCACTCGCTGTCGCTCGTGAGAATCCCGTTCGTGTTCACGTCCGCGAAGTTCGAGTGGTCGAGTTTCCACAGCGACTTCAGGCGGTCCAGTTTCTCCGTTAGCTCCTCGTTTTCCGATTCGAGCGATTCGACTTTGCGTTCCAGCCGGCCGTTCTCGCGTTCGAGTCGGTTGATCTCCCGGCGTTCGCGGGCCTCGCGGCGTTCCTCGCGCCGTGCCTCGGAGAGTTCGTCTTTGTACTCGTCGATGATTTCGTCTTTCTCCTCGATGGTCTCGCTGAGGTCTTCGACGTGAGATTCGAGCCGATTCACTCGCGACTTCAGGTCGCGAATCTCGCGCTCTTCGGGCGTGAGTTCAGGCTCTTCGTGTGCCGTCTCGTCTGGTTCGTCGCTGGTGTCGTCCCCGTCATCGTTCATCTCACGGAGGACAGCCTCGACAGACTCCTCGCGTACGAGAACGCGGGCGATGACTTCTTCGCGGTCTACGTCGGCCGGAACCTTCCGGGAGATGCGCTCGAACTGGTCTTCGTGGTCGTCGAAGGCGAACAGCGCGGCCGCGAGGGCGTCGCGCTCGTGGTCGTTTTCGTAGTCGATGTCGCGGGTTCGGTGGAGCTTTTCGTCGACCGGGATGTCCGACGGCGGTGCCCACCCGGCGGCGTCGAAACTCCGGCGGAACTTCTCGACGGTTTCGGGCATCGGCAGCACGTCGGGGTCACTGAACAGCGCCTGAGCCAGCAGTACGCGCAGTTTCCA
>NZ_JBZRPK010000473.1:0-5322 GCF_058382125.1 Haloferax sp. s1 | reverse complement strand
GAACGGTCATCACCGAGGACTTCTTGGATAAGGGTTCCTCAGGAAACGCCCCATCCCCCGATAGATCTGAGGATACGACCACCCCAGCGCCGCAAAAAAACGAAACACAGCACACCAACCCAACACTGCAGGAGTCCCCTTACAGTTCCCCAAGCTTGAGCGTCCTGGATGCAGAGCCCGCTGATACTCAGGAGGACGTCCAAACGGCCGACCCAACGCCTAACGAGCCGTTACCATACGTGTACAAGAAGGCTGACGAGGACGAAGCCTTCTATGGCTTTGGCGAACAGCCCGAACTCACACTCAACCAACGCGGAAAGAAACTCGAGAACTGGAATACGGACCAGTACGGGTACTTTTACACGAGTGACTACGTCTATGCGTCGGTTCCGTTCTTTGTCGGCCTGAAGAATGCCGGTGCGTACGGGATGTTCTTTGATAATCCCAACCATACCGTGTTCCACACGCCCCAGGTACAGGACCCCGAGGGCGTAGAGGAGACCTACGACACCGACGCTGGTGAAGACTACTACTACTTCGTTGGCGATGGCGGCCAGCTAACGTACTACTTCGCCTACGGTCCGGAAATCGGCGATGTCCTCGACAGCTACACGAGTTTGACCGGAACCATCAATCTGCCACCCAAGTGGGCGATTGGATTCCACCAGAGCAAGTGGGAATACAGCCCCGAGGAACTCGTCGAGATACCCCACCGGTACCGCCAAGAGGAGATTCCGCTGGACGCGATGCACTTCGATATCGGCTACATGAACAACTACCGCGTCTTCAGCATCCAGGACTCACACCGCGATGCGCTCCAAACGCTAAGTGAGGAGTTGCCCGAAGTCAAGACGGTCGCCGTCAACGACCCGGGTGTCGCGGTGGACAAGGAGATAGACGTCGATGGTGACGGCGAACTCGAACCGTACGACCCTTATCTCGAAGGGACTGCCAATGATTACTGGACCAAGGATGCGAACGGGGAGACGTTCAAAGCGAGAGTCTGGCCCGATGTCGCGGTGTGGCCCGACTTCTCGCGTTCTGAGGTCCGCAGCTGGTGGGCCGAACAACACGACGTGTTGTTCGATGCCGGCTTCGACGGGATCAAAAACGACATGGGTGAGCCGGCGGTATTCCAGAAGAATACCCGTTACGACTGGACGATGCCGGTGGACAACATCCACGGGACGGGTAATGACACGATGTTGCACGAGGAGTATCACAACATGTACGGGTTCGACTATGCCCGGGCATCTCGTGAGTCCTACGACCTCTACAAGCCCGACGACCGTCCCTTCCTGTTGAACCGGAACCTCTACGCTGGCGGCCAGCGGTACGCGGCAATCTGGACCGGTGATTGCGTGAGTATCTGGCCCCACTTGCAGATGCAGATTCCGATGATGATGAACATGGGAATCTCTGGGCTCGCGTTCTGTGGTCACGACGTCGGCGGATTCGTCGGGCGGCCTTCTCCCGAACTATTCAAGCGCTGGATAGAACTGGGAGCGTTCAACCCCTTCTTCCGGAACCACACCGACACTCACAGGAAGCAAGACCCGGACCTTCCGCGCAATCAACACCCGTGGACGTTCGGCGAGGAAGCCGTGGATATCACGAAAAAGTACACTGAGCTTCGCTACAAACTGCTTCCGTACCTCTACAACGAGTTCCAGGAGTCGTCAGAAAACGGGAAGCCGATCTTCCAGCCGCTGGTCTTCCAATTCCAGGACGACGACGAAGTCCGTGGCATCGCCGACCAGTTCCTCTTCGGCGACGACGTGCTTGTTGCACCAGTCGTCGAAGAAGGTGCGACGGAACGCGACGTCTACCTACCAGACGGTGAGACTTGGGTCGACTTCTGGACGAACGACGTGTACGACGGTGGGCAGTGGATGACCGTCGACGTCCCGATCGACCATCTGCCGATCTACGTGCGTAAAGACTCGATCATCCCAATGCGCGAGGTGCAGCAGTACACGGGAGAAAAGCCACTTACGACGCTTCAGTTGAACACCTACCTCGACGAAGAAGCTTCGTACTCGTTCTACGAGGACGACGGCGCGACCAACGACTTCGAGGACGGCGAGTACAACGTGACGAACTTCACCATCACGGGGACGGGGGGTGGTGTCGTCACCTTCGAATCCGAGATGGAAGTCGAAAACTACGACGACTCCCAACTCTCGTCGTACCTGTTGCGACTCGACCGTTCGCAAGCGCCGAGGAAAGTCCAGGCCGGGCCGACCAAGTACGAAGCGGTCGATGCCGACATGGTCGAAGAGACGGCGAACTCGTTCGCCTACAGTGACGACGAGGACGCTGTACTCGTCCACATTCCTGCCGACGAAGAGCGCAAAGTAAAGCTCTTTTTCAACGGTCGGGGTAACGGCCAAAGTAACGGTCACGGCTACGGTCGGGGAACCGGACAGCAGTAGACGGCCACCCAACCTTAACCCTACTGCGCGTTTCGTTTTTTTGCGATGTTGGGGCTGGCAGACGTTCACGGTGCTACCTGCCGTCTGCTCGGGAGACGTCGCTTTGGCTCCGCGAGAGACTGTCCCTACTCGATAATATACTTCGCATCAGACGTTTCTACGCAAAACTGGCCACTAACCACGTAGAACGCTTCTTCTTGCTTAGCGATATTCGGAAGACTGGGCCAACTAGACAGTGCCAAGATAGCGAATATATTTGATAATTACCAATTATGTGAGTACGTTTGTAATGGCCACATTGTCAATATATTGATGTCCACACCCTTTGAAGAACGGTAATTAATTTACCAATACAGATCATGAACATCGACCGTCGGTCCGTCCTTAAGACATTCGGCTTGGTATCTGGCGCAGGTGGCGCCGGTTTTCTCGTTGGCGCCATTGATTCCCAGGTTGCCTCCCGGAGACCGTCTCACAGAATGAACGATGGCCGCCACGGTTCACCGCGAACGACTACCTCTTTCACGGTAAAGTCATCGGTCCCAGTAACGCACCCGTGGTGATCGTCGTCCACGGTGGTCCAGGTGCGGATTATCGGTCATTGCGTCCGCTAACCCGTCTATCGCCTCACTTTCGTGTGGTGTTGTACGACCAGCGAGGGACTGGCTTATCGCCCCGTGTTTCTCCCGACCAGCTGTCATTCCAACAGTACCTCAATGACCTTGATGCAATCGTGACGATGTTTGGAGCCGAGAGCAGCGAAACTGTTCTCCTTGGTCACTCGTTTGGTGGCCAGCTTGTAGCACAGTACGTCTCAACGTATCCCGAAAAAGTGGATTCTGTGATTATGGCGGAACCTGGTCCATTGAATCAGGAGATGGCTGCAAATGGTCCAACACGCGGGTTCACCCTGGATTCGATACTTCCAGGTACGATCGCTCGCATAGAATCACGGAATCTGGACTGCCCCGACGAACACGCTGGCGACGATTACTTCATCGAACAGATAATGGTGCGCGCGAATCCCGGCTATTGGTGTGACAATATACCACCTCGGAACGTACTCTGGCGGGCCGGGTATGATGCGAATCAACAGGTCACTGCTTCGATGAACCAGAGCACCGGTGAACTGATGGATCTCGTTTCCAATATCGATCGATACCAAGGACGCATCCTCTTTCTTGCAAGCGAGTGTAATAGTGTGATTGGAGAGACATACCAACGAAAGCAGATGAACTACGTGCCGAACTCGACGCTGGAGGTCATTCCCGATGCTGGCCATCATATATTTCACGACAATCCTGAATACGCACTTGACACAGTGATCTCCCATCTGGGCACTGGGGTGGATGAGGGAATCGTCAGATAGCGGTTGATTGGTAGATACCAGCGTATCATAGAATGCGTCTCACACTCTCTACCTACGAGTATACAGCTCTCAATTCGCGCATAAGCTCGTGGTCGTGGCAGTTGAGCAGGTTGATCAGAAACTCCGGTGGTTGTTCGAAGGTGTCGATGCCGACCCGCCGTCGTATGATGAACTGGCGAACATCCGGCAGCGCTCTCAGCTCCTCGAAACAACTGTCGATATCGACGCCAACGAGGTCGTTATTCGATTGACTGCGGCGGGCGAAGACGTGGCAGCCCCGGACACTGGCAGGGTGCAAGCTGCTGGTGGCAGGGACCACGACGACGCACTCCTGCAGATCGAAAATGAACTCACAGCGCTTGGGTTCACTGTCTCAGTTTGCACACAGGACGGAAGCGAGAAGCCCAATGCAAGGGCTACGCACCCCGACCGAGCGGAGACGTTCGCCATATGAGTCGACTGCGTCGAGACGGTGCAGTGTGCGTTCGAGTGAGTAGTCGCGTCTGTGCCCATGGATGCTCACTGGATTCCGTGAGTGCGTGCGCGGACCATCAGACAAGAGACGGTCCGCTAGCTATCGAACTACAGAGGTGAATTGGTGGTATCGAAGTCGAACGTCGAGTTGCTACTGGACGACCGTCACGTCGAATTTCCCGCGCCAGCGGTAGCGCCGGCCACCCCAGACGAACGTTCGGCGGATGAGTCCGTACAAAAGGAGGGGCACGAACACGAACACCGCCGGGTAGGCCAGCACGGCCGTCCACCGGCGGACGCCCAGGAGTTCGTTGACGGCGAGGTGCAGCACCGTCAGGACGGCCGCCGCGTAGAGCGGGGCCAGGATCGCGCCTGCGAGGACAAGCAGCGAGACGAGGACGGTCCCGGCGATGGCCCCGGGGAAATGCCACCGGAGGATCTGCGTCCACCGGACCGGGCGCTCGACCGCCTCGCGGATGGTCCCCCCAATAGGGACGATACGCGTCCGGCCGACGTTCGTCACCTGGAGGTACTCCATGAGGAGCCCGTCGTCGCTGACGGTCCGCCGAAGGTCATCGAGAAACGCGGCCTCGTCGATGTCGCCTCGCTCGAACATGACCGCGCCGCCCCAGATCTGGTTGCCGAGGGAGAGGGGTAACGAGCCAGCAGCGGCGTACAGCGGTTCGAGCAGCACCGACAGGGGATCCCGCCCGACGAAGTACGGCACCTCAGACACCGGCCCGTACTCGTCGTAGTCCGCGCTACAGGTCGCCAGCCAGTCCGGAGGATGGTGAAAATCGTCGTCCGTCCAGACGAGCCGCTCGTGGCGCGCGGCCTCCATCCCGGCGGCGATGGCGTTGGCTTTCCCCGAACAGTACTCCGGCTCACCGGCGGCGATGATCCGGACGCCCTCTGGGTAGTCGGCCCGCTCAGTGACGGGGTCATTCGCACCGTCGTGGATGACCAACAGCTCGTCGCTGTCTCCGAGTTGGGCGGCCAGCTCCGCGCACGCGTCGGTCCACCTCGTCGTCGGCAGGATAATAC
>NZ_JBZRPK010000475.1:0-5351 GCF_058382125.1 Haloferax sp. s1 | reverse complement strand
CAACTGACGATTCTCCAGACGCTCCCGCTTACCGGCGCAGTTATCGTCACGACACCGCAGGACGTCGCCCTCGACGACGCCAACAAGGGGCTTCGGATGTTCGGCAAGCACGATACGAACGTCCTCGGCATCGTCGAGAACATGAGCACGTTCCGCTGTCCCGACTGCGGGAACAACCACGACATCTTCGGCGCGGGCGGTGGCCGCGAGTTCGCCGCTTCGAACGAACTCCCGTTCCTCGGCGCGCTCCCCCTCGACCCGGCCGTCCGCGAAGGCGGCGACGGCGGGCAACCCATCGTCCTCGAAGACGAGAACGAGACCGCTGATGCCTTCCGCGTGATGACCGAAAACGTGGCCGACATGGTCGGTATCGTCCAGCGACGGAGTGTTAGCGAGAAATGAGCGACGAGGAGCGACCTCACGATGAGACGCCCGCGGACGAAGTCGACTGGGAGATGGCCCCCGACTCGGACGCCGAGTTCCCCGCAAACCCCGAGAAGGTCGAACTCCTCCGCGAGGTCGCAGACGATATTTACGGCGACTCTTCGGAGAGCAAGCAGGTGTCGGCCATCCTCTACCGCGTGAGCGACCTCTACGACCCCGACGGCGACACCTCGCCGGAGGAGATATACCTGAACGTCCGTCATATCATGGATATCAAGGCGCAGGGCGGTCTCGACCGCTGATAAAGCGGGAACAACAGATTCGACTGCTACGAGTTCGACCGCGACGAGTCCGGCGACGCTCGATTTCACATTCGCTTACTGAGAAACAGCTGTTTTTCCCGTCGAAGCTATCCCTGCGGTTTCAGATACTACTCTGTCGTCTGTTCACTTTCACTACGCACCTCGAACACGGGCTGGTTGGTGTGAGAGGGTACGTCCTCACCAGAAGAGACTGCACAGACCGGGCCGGTTTTGGTTCTAGAGCCGAATCCATACCTGTGGACGCACACCAACGCCAGTTCCGGAACCCCTTCTCGATGGACACCGACTGCACCAACTGCTCGGGCCTCTGCGAGGTCCGCGAGCAGGGCGTCCACGGCTACGGCGACGTGGGGGCGGAGTTCCTGTTCGTCGGCCAGTCCCCCTCTGCGAGTGCAGAGCGGACGGGCGTCCCCTTCACCGGTGACGACGCTGGCGAACGGGTTCAGCGCATCCTCGGTGAACTCGGGTTCTCGCGGTCCGAGCCGGACGCCGAAGAGCCGGACGTACAGAACGTCTTTCTCACGTATCTGACCCGCTGTCACCACCCCGAGCGAGGACCGGAAGAAACCGAGGTTTCGACCTGCGAGCCGTACTTGAACGCCGAGGTTCGGATGATAAACCCGCACATCATCGTTCCCGTCGGGCAGGCTGCACTGGAGGCGCTCGCGTTCGATTACACCACGCGCGCGGCGGATAGCTTCGACATCGACGCGGAGCACGCGACGACCATCCGCGGGCGCGGGTTCGAACTGGTCCCGATGAAGAAACCGGAACAACAGACTGACGCGGAGACTGAGGCGTTCGTCGAACACGTCCGTGAGTCGGTCTTCGGCCGAGACTATCGACAGACGAAAGGACGACAGAGTCGCTGAGACGGCGGTCGATAAGCGGCGGGTTCAAGGGTTTCCCGGCGTGAGAAGAGACCATGACCGTCATCGCCGTACTCGCCGAACCGCCGCGGCCCGGACTGGTTCTCTCTGACCTCGCGGAGACCAGCCCCCTGTCGGAAGACGAAGCCGCAGCGCTCTACGCCGCGATGCTCAAGGACATCTGTACCGCCGTAGAGCGGTCGGGCGGCGACTTACTCGTGAACTACCGACCGGACGACCAACTTCCCGAGGAGTTCGTCGCCGAACACTCCGCGGAGGCCGAGATTCGAAGCGTCGTCGCCGACGCTCTCGGTGGAACCGGCGACGTGCGCTTCGAGCCACAGGTCGGGTCGACGTTCGCCGCACGCGCGGGTAACACCGTTTCGCACCTTCTAAACGAAGAGGAAGTCCACTCGGTCGCAGTCGCTCGACCAGTCGTCCCGCTTTTGGGTCGCACGCACATCGACAGCGCGGCGATGAAGCTCCGCAGTACGCCGGTCGTCCTCGGTCCGTCGACGGAAGGACGGGTCTACTTCTCCGGGTTCCGCGAGCCGATTGACTTCACCGATGCGTACGAGACGCCGGAAATCGAGACACTCGCCGAGTGCGCCGACGACGCCGACCGCAATCTCGATTACATCCCGATGCTTCCGGTCCTCGAAACGGGTGCCGACCTCGCAACCGTCGTTCCGATGCTTCGCTCGCGTGTCGAGGCGGAGCGCGTCGTTCCCGAGCACACGACGACGTTCGTCTTCGACCACGGGCTTCGCGTCGAGGAGACAGACGGCGTGTTGGAACTCGTCCGCGGCTAACGAAAGCGACAACTCTTAGGTACCGGAATCAAAATTGTCGTGCGAAGGTGGGATGGCGGAGCGGCCTAACGCGCCTGCCTTGAAAGCAGGTTTCCTCACGGAATCCTGGGTTCAAATCCCAGTCCCACCGCATTCTGACGCGAACAACCCGGCGAGCACCGCGTAGCGTGTGCTCGCCTCCGTGAGCGTCTGAATCGGTCCACTGTGGATTTGAAGCAGCGAGCAACGCGAAGCGTTGCGAGTGAGGTTCAAATCCCAGTCCCACCGCATTCTAACAATATCTTGGATTCCTGACTTTTATAATTGCTGAAGTGGTATCGATAGGCATGGCATTAATTGTCAATTGTGTGGACGTAGAATCGAAACCTCAAGACTGCCGAGATATTCAGTCAATTGGATTGTCGGACGGTATGGGGCAAAAAACACCTGCGGAGGTGTACGACTTGATTGAGAACAAAGGACGTGACGTTGTAGTAGAACACAACGGTAGGAGGACAAAAGTTCGTAGTGCAACGCGCGGAACGACGAAATACGTCCGTACCAAGTCAAACGATACAAAAGACGATAATCTGCTAAAACAATCGAGTTGCTGAGAGACCCTGAACAAAACTGTGGTTTTCTGAGGAACCTCAGTAGTAGTTCGGACACAAAGCACCGCGTAGCGTGTGCTCGCCTCCGTGAGCGTCTGAATCGGGAACGGCTGGGATTTGAACGAGACGAGTCGCAACCCGAGCGAAGCGAGGGACCGTCTCGGCGTTGTTCACAATCCCAGTCCAACCAGAAATCACCGCAAAGTAACCGCGACCTACTGACTCTTCCAACCCAATCCCCCATGACAGATTTCCACAAATGCGTAACGGCTTTGAATCGGCCTGCCAACACTCGGGTATGGATTGGCCACACGACCCGGACGGCGAAGAAGGGAGCGAAGGCGGACGCAAGTACGGCCAGGCAGTCATCGCGAAGAAGGTCGACGAAGACGAGGACTTCCCGCTGAACAAAGCGGAGTTCGTCGAGGAGTACGGCGACCACCCCATTCGACTCGACTACGAGCGCGTCGTCTCGCTCGCAGACATCTTCGAACACGTCGAAGGCGAGGAGTTCGGCGACTTCATCGAACTCCACAAGGCCGTCGGCAAGGCGATGCGCGAAAACGACTTCTGGTTCTACGAAGGCGCAGAACAGTTCGTCACGAGTAACACGGCGTAATCGTCGCCGCAAGCACGGACTTCCAACCGAGCGATTAGCTGTCGGACTTCTCGTACGAGGCTCGTTCTTGTACTTCCCGTTCGATAGCGTCTCGTTCCCACGTGCGCGTCTCGTCGCCTTCGACTTCGGCCTGAACCTTCTCTTCGAGAAGCGTCACGGCGACGCTGTTTGCACCCTCGGGGATGATGAGGTCCGCGTGCTTCTTCGTCGGCTCGATAAACTGCTCGTGCATCGGCTTGACCGTCGAGAGATACTGGTCGATGACGCCCTGAAGGTCGCGTCCGCGGTCGATGGCGTCGCGCTGGATGCGCCGAAGGATACGAACGTCGGCGTCGGTTTCGACGTACAGACGCAGGTCGAGCATCTCGTTGACGTCCTCGTCGTAGAGCGCGAGAATCCCCTCCAGAATGATAACGTCGGTGGGTTCGACGGTCACTCGCTCCGGTTTTCGGTTGTGAACCTCGAAATCGTACTGCGGCATCTCCACGGACCGCCCTTCGAGCAGTTCGGATAACTGGTCGTACAACAGGTCCCATTCGAACGCCGACGGGTGGTCGTAGTTCATCTGCTCCCGCTCGGCCATTTCGAGGTGACTCTGGTCTTTGTAGTAGTTGTCAATCGGAATCCGCGTCACGGATTCACCGACGTTCTCCGTGATGAGTCGGGCCACGGTCGTCTTCCCGGCACCACTGCCCCCGGCGATGCCGATGACGAACGACGGAATAGTCATCTACCGAAAGACACCCCGGAAAACGTTTGAACGCAGCGATTCACGCTTTTCGCGGAGATGGTATATAAAACATAGTGATAGAGTATGTCAACCAGCCAATGCTCGTACCGCTGTCCACCGCAATTACTACTGGTTTCTGAATAGCGGTAGTTAAATTTATAAACCACCCTTCCCATGCCATTTCACATGGTACGTGATATCGTACGCCGTGACTTCCTCAAGGGAGTGGGAGCCGCGGGCGCAGCAGGTTTGACTGGCTTATCGGGATGCATCGGTGGCGGCGGTGGTGGCGGTGGCGACGGCCCAGGAGGGCTTGTCGTCATCGGCTACCCAGAAAGTGGTATTCAACTGTTCCGCGACTACTACAGCGCTTCCGAGGGGAACGAAGAAATTCTGGTTCCTGACGGACTCCGCTCCGGGTCGATGCCCGGACAGGTCGGCAACGACATGGCGAACGTCACCGGGACGGCACCGGCAGCAGGCGGCCCGAACCAAGAGACGTTCAACCAACTGTTCCAAGACGAGTACAACGCGGCACCCGGCGTCTTCACTTCGCAGTGTTACGACTCCGTGGCGGTCCAACTCCTTGCGAACGCCGCGGCCGGTGAGAACTCCGGACCGGCAATCAAAGACCAGATGCGCCGGATGGCCAACCCCGGCGGTATGACCGTCGGCCCAGACAATCTCGTCGAGGGTATCGAGGCGGCCGCAAACGGCGAAGACATCAGTTACGAAGGGGCGTCATCTTCGGTCAACTTCGACAAGAAGGGCGACCCAGCAGAGGCGTCCTACGCCATCTGGGAGTTCGACGCAGCGAACAACGCAACGACGGAAGTTGACAAACAACCCTTCGCGGGCGAAAACCCCGACGGGGCGGGACCGGCGGCCGACAGCGGCCCCGGCGGCACTGACCGCGAACTCGACGTGGGTATTCTGCTCCCGGAGACCGGCGACCTCGCAGCAGTCGGTCAGCCGATGATTCAGGCTGCCCAGATTCCAGTCAAGCAGGTCAACGATGCCAATC
>NZ_JBZRPK010000474.1:0-5351 GCF_058382125.1 Haloferax sp. s1 | reverse complement strand
CCAGCGCTCGTCTCATCCAAGAACACGACAGCGAGTGCCTGCTCGAAGTGGTCAGGGCAGAGTCCGTGCCGGATGCGATGATAGATATCGGCGCGAGCATCCGGTCGGCAGATGCCGACAACGGCGAGGGAACCGTCATTCTCGAAGCACCCCAGACGGCGGATATCCGGAAGGTCGTCCAAGCGTTCCAGAGTTTCTATCCCGACTCGGAATTGGTCGCAAAGCGCGAAGTCGATCGCTCGGTTCAGACGGCCGCCGAGTTCCGAGACGAGGTCGACGACCGACTTACGGACAAACAACGGATGGCGGCTAAATCGGCGTACTACGCCGGCTACTTCGATTGGCCCCGAGAGAGCACTGCAGAGGACGTTGCCGAGTTAATGGGTATCTCTTCGGCAACCTTCCATCAACACATTCGGAAAGCCGAACGGAAACTGATGGCATCGCTCTTCGGGGACACACACGAACACCCCGAATAATCACCGCTACAGATGCAGATTACAACCCGGTGTCCGGGTCGGAAACACGATAGACTCACCGACACAACCGCCTTCCACTCGTCGACTCAATCACCATCTATCCGCCAACGCAACCAATCTTCACTCCCCCTATTCCGGTCTCTTTCACTCTCCCTATTCCGGTCTCTTTCACTCTCCCTACTCCGGTCTCTATTTCCACTTTCGTTTCTATCACCAACAGTATCGCAAACCAATCGAACAAAAACTAGTCGAGACGTTCGTTGATGTCGTCGATTGGTGACAGTACCGACAAAACCGATATACGTTTGAACCCGCTAGGACGGGTGGAGCGTTCTTGATGTCTACGAACAGCCGAATCGATCCCGACGATGTAGTTGATGCCGTGGCACGCCGTGCGGACGTCATTCAACGGCTGCTGGACGGCCCCCAATATAATCGGGATATTCGTGAATCTCTCGGTGTATCACGCTCTACCGCGTACAAAGCCATCCGCGAACTCGAAGAACTAGGTCTTGCCCGAAGAGGAGACAGCGGGTACGAACTCACGGCGGCCGGCTACCTTCTGTTCGAGGAATACCAACGGTTCCGAAGTCGAGTCGAAGTTATCTGTCGTCCGGCCCAGTTGCTCGCAATTCTTCCGACGGATATCGACCTCGATGTCGAGGTTCTTGAAGGCGCTGAGGTGTCATTCGCCGAGCGACACGCACCAAACCGGCCGGTAACGATGATTGGGGATGCGATCCGTGATGCTGACGTGTTGCGGGGGACCGGTCCAGTGGTCCTGCCAAGCTACGTTGACCTTTTCCACGAACAGTTCATCGCTGGCAAACTCGAAGCCGAGTTAGTTTTCGAACGGGCCGCATTTAACCACCTTGCCACTGACTACGCTGACCAATTTGCGGAGGCCGTCGAAAGCGATGTTCTCAAAGTCCAAGTGACAGACGAGGAACTCCCGTTCGGATTGCTAGTTATCGAGAAACCAACCCCGAAGGTAGGCATTATCGTGTACGACCGTGGGGGAGAACTCAGGGGATTCATTCTGAACGACTCCGAACGCGCGGTCGAGTGGGGCAAAGAGAAGTGGGAACAGTATCGAGCGGAGGCGACCCCCGCTACGCCCGGAGGCAGTTGATCCGGAGCAATACATCGGGGGTGTCCCGGCCGGCAAGAGCCGACCCACTAACTATTCGGTAAGTCCATTACGAACGCTCTACGACTTTATTAGTACGTAAGGAACTGATTTATAGCTCTCCAAAGAGTTCTTCTATGCGCTCATCGTAATTTAACATGAACTGCCAACAACCGGTATCCCAGCATTCGGATACCGGTCGCGAACCAGACACAATCCAATCACCATGACCGACTTCGACGGGCCGGAAATATCAGACCTCAATCAAGAGGTGTACGAGGTCTACCGCAACCTCGCAACCGAGGTTGCCGCATACGAGCAGGACGCTGAGATATCCGTTCCCGATAGTTTCGACGTCGGTTCCGTTCACGAAGCCTTGGATTTTCCCCTCACACTGTGGGAGTCCGGCCGGAAACCGACACGGACGGTTCCTGCGCTCGTCGCGTATGAGCAGTTTCTTGACCGCGACGAACGCGAGATAATCGTACGCATTTTGGCTGGTCTCGATGCATTCGTCGGGATGCTGGACGAGTTCATCGACACCGACCAGTCGGACAGACGCCACCGGACGAAACTCGCGGTCAACGTTGCGTTTTCGAGTCTGTTGTCGTTCTCCAGCATTCCGGAACCGAACAGAGATGTAGTAGTCGACGCACTCAGCGTGTATTTCGTCGAAGCATCCCGAATCCCGGCGGTCGAACAGGAAGTAGCACGCGCCCTGAAAGATGAAACATCGAGAGAACGGGCGATGGAGCTAATCCGGTTCGTGTACGGATTCCGCGCTCGGGACATCTCCGTGTTTGGTACTGTACCGGCACTCGTCTCCGACGTCGATATCGAGAGGGCCGACCGCATCGAGAACGACCTTCGGACATTCCGTGCACACTGTCTCCTCTACGACGACGTTAGAGACATCGAAGAAGACCTGAAAAACGGGATCGAGACCCCAGTTATGTGGCTATTGGACCACTACGACCCCGAGGAAGTCGCGGCCCAAATCGAAGCAGTCTACCAGTCGTTCGAGTATTCGAACGCCGAGTATACGAACCGTCTCTGCGAGATGGAACCCGGATGTGACGACCTCGTTGACGAACTAGCGTTGTTGGCATCTCGCATCCGATAGTACTGATACTGATTACTTGTTGCGGTGTAAACCCGGCTTAGCGACCCGTCCACTGGTTACGACAGCGCTCGCTACAGAAGCTGTAGATCTCCGTCTCCCCGTCGGTCGTTCTGGCTTTCGTGGGGTGCCACTCGGAGACATCGATGATCTCACCACAGGAGGCGCAGTGGTCAATCTGCCGTCCTCGGTAGTGCATTGTGCTATGTCTGCTCATAGTCTGGGGTCATATAATTGTAGGGGTTCAGTGGTGGTTACTTTCCCGGTTCGGACTTGGGAATACAGGAACACACCCGTACCTCGGCGACACATGTTTCGAACTTCGAAACACGGGTTATAGCTCGAAACACCGCTGGGACAGCCAGCTATAGACGTGCCATCTGGTTCTAACCACGCGACGGGAAAAGCAGTCGCCATGCCGCTAGTGCGGTCGACGTCTCATCCCGTTATCCGATGTCGATTTCGATACCATCACCGTCGTGGTCGATTTCGATGTCGTCGCCCTCAATATCGATTTCGTCGTCACCGTGGTCGAGTTCGACCTCATCGTCGGCTTCGACTTCCAGACCGTCATCGTCGAATTCGACCTCGCCGTCGTCGTCGATCTCTATTTCGTCGTCACCGTGGTCGAGGTCGATATCGTCGCCTTCGACTTCGACTTCGTCGTCATCGAATTCGACCTCAGCGTCGTCGTCGACCTCAATCTCGTCATCGCCGTGGTCGAGTTCGACACCGTCGTCGCCTTCGACGCTGTCGTCGCCGAAGTCGATCTCGACTTCTTCATCGTCGTCGAAGTCATCATCGAAGTCGTCATCGAAGTCATCATCGAAGTCGTCATCGAAGTCATCGTCGAAGTCGTCATCGAAGAGGTCCTCAAGATCGTCCTCATCGTCGAGGAGATCTTCGAGGTCATCCTCGTCGAGGTCATCGAACTCGTCGTCTAGGAGGTCCTCGAAGTCGTCCTCATCGAAGTCGTCGTGGTCGAGGAGAGCATCGAGGTCATCCTCGTCGAGGTCGTCAAAGTCCTCATGGTCGAGGATATCTTCGAGGATCTCCTCGTCAAAGTCGTCGAAGTCGTCGTGGTTGAGGAGAGCATCGAGGTCATCCTCGTCGAGGTCGTCGAAGTCCCCGTGGTCGAGGAGAGCCTCAATCTCGTCCTCGTCGAGGTCGTCGAGGTCTTCGTCATCGAAGAGATCCTCGAGGTCGTCCTCGTGGTCGTCATCCTCGTGGTCATCGTGGTCGTCGTCCTCGTGGTCATCGTGGTCGTCGTCCTCGTGGTCAAAATGGTCGGAACGTGCGAGGTCGGTCTTCTCGGCGCTCACCGTACCGACACCACCAGCTAATGCGACGACGACCAACAGGCTAACTACAACTACCGCTGCGGTCCTGAGTATGTGTCGTCTCATGGGTTGTGCTTGTCAGTCGGGTGCGCTCAACTAACGTGTGAGAATAGTCGGTCCGTACACGTCCCTTTACCGAGATAAACACGTGTTAATAACTGACACTGACCGCGGACACGACCCATGTTTCGTGTCTCGAACGGTGAGTTTCACTTCGTTTGTCCGTGAACCACACACGTCCGTGGGCCACACACAACCGCCTTAGTTATCTCCTCGCCCTCCACACAGATATATGTATTGGCAAGTACACCCACAGTAGACCGTCCGTTTCTTTGAGTAGTCATGTAGATGGCGAGTGAGAGGTTCAGCGTCGATAGACTCAGCAAAAATCTCTGAGAACGTCGGTACTAGGATGTTCTGCACGATAGCAAACGTGGCTTGGTCTAAGAGACGTTACGGAGGGACGAAGTCAATCTTCGTCCTCCGCATCGTCATTTCCGCGCTAGGGCCGGTGAACACGTCGCGGGGATTGTTGTCCTAATTCGTCGAGGGTGATCACGCCTCGGTGTCTTCGTCCTCCTGTTCGAGGTCGACGGTTTCACCGTCGGATTCGAGGTCGACGCCGTCGTCGTCCTCGACATCGAGGTTCTCGCCGCTTTGCTCGATGTCGTGGTCGTCGGTCTCGAATTCGACCTCGTCTCCATCGTTTTCGAATTCTGAGCCGTCCTCGTCGTCTTCGACATCGACCTCGTCACCGACCTGTTCGATGTCGTGGTCCTCAGTCTCGAAGTCAACGGCATCACCGCCGTCGAAGCTCTCGAAGTCGAGGTCGTCTTCGTCGTCTTCGACATCGACATCGTCATCGCTCTGCTCGATGTCGTGGTCGTCCGTTTCGAGTTCGACCTCGTCTCCGTTATTCTCGAAGTCGGTGTCGTCGGTCTCGACTTCGAGGGCGTCTTCGAGCTGTTCGATCTCTCCACCGTCGAATTCGACGTCAGCAGCGTCGTCAGTCGCTTCTAAGTCGATTGTACCTGAATCGTCTTCGAATTCGAGGCGGTCGCCATCGTTCTCGAAGTCGAGGCCATCTTCGTCCTCGACTTCAGCATCGTCGTCGTCCTGTTCGACCTCTATATCGTCGGCCTCCACATCGACATCGTCCTCTTCACCGAGGTTTTCGAAGTTGAAGCCCGCCTTTTCGACTTCGAGCTCCTCGCCGTCGTGTTCGATTTCGTGCTCGTCAGTCTCGATCTCAACCTCGCCGTGGTCGCGTTCAATCTCGACAT
>NZ_JBZRPK010000476.1:2421-5360 GCF_058382125.1 Haloferax sp. s1 | reverse complement strand
AACAACCTCGGAGGATGGAAGTGTTGCGTGTCTTATTTCCATGGTATTTGGGAGTGAATTAGCTAATCAAGAGAGAGTATATTCAGCAGGGCAACTAGGCGGTATTGCAGTATTGGACTGAATTAGCTTATAGCCGGGGCTCCCAATCTCGGCGTCGTGGTGGATACCAACGAGGATTCGCTCTGGAACGCTCACCTGTGCCTGTTCGGCTATCAGACGACGGAGTGCCTCGCGGACGTCTTCGTCGAAGCCGCTCTCATAGATGTCTCTAACCGCTATGTCTCGCCAAGTTACGTGGAACTCACCATCACGCTAAGCCCTTCATTCATTGTGGGGAGAATAGACGCTACCAGTACAAAATCCTCCTCTACTTGAACGATAACGGAGGAGTTTGTCGATCATGTCGAGAACGTTGTCTGGTCGAATAGCTGGCACACCACGTCGATAGATCGGGCACTCCGAATTCAGTCGAACATGTTGACCGGGTCCGTCATCGATAGCACCATTCCATACCCATCAGGCTGGTGCCGCCCAATAGTCTGACCAGATACAGATCCTCCCGAAGTCGCGGTTACTCCTATTTGTAGAGCAAGTGTTTCACTTGGCTCGGCGAGCTGTTGCCCGCTACTCTTCGAAGCTCTCAAAACGGCGGTACACACTCCACCAGCACATCGTCCTGTTTTGTTTCAAGGTGCAGAAGAATACGACTACCCGTTGTGACGAGCTTATCGAGATGCCTCGGATTCGGAGAGGTATCGGGGTTTAGGAGCTTCCGTCTCCCTCGACGTTGTGTAAAGCGTTTGGTCGGCCCGATATGGCCATCTCGAACGTGCTTCTCAACTATCTCGGTCTTAATTCCCCCGACTAATTGCGTCATCGGAATTACGCTTCCGGCTTCAACCACAGTCACGCTTTCCACGCAAAGATGTCACAACAAAAAAACCAGGTGGTGCTCTAAGCCTATTCTACAGTCAGGTATGCCCTAGACCATGATTCAGCGAGATTCGTTGCGGGGTCGAAGTAACATCCGGTTCTCGCTTCGACCTGTCCCGTTCTCTCGGTTTTAACCCGTGAGTCAAGATACAGTTCCGATCCCGTTGGCTGAGCGACTAACATCTTCGCCTTGAAGTGATACGCAGGTACTCCAAGAGCTGTATCTTCGGTATATACCCAATTTTTCTTTACAGCGCCAGCTCCGATATTCGAACTGACCATCTCAGGGCGTTCTGCCATTGATGCTTCAACCAGTGCGTCAAATCGGTGGTACGATGCGACAGTGGGGGAGATCACGTTCCACCTACTTTTCAGAATAGACGTATCGCCTTCGTTGACCTCGTAGGGGCTCCATTCCGAGGTCCAGTTAGTAACCAACTGTGGAGTGACTTCGTGACCATCATCTGGCTCTCCACCCTTAGTCGGGGCTGGGGTTGAAGTACCATTCTGAGTTTGAGAATCACTCTTTTCCGCAGCTGCAGTACCGCTAATAGCAGATAGAGAGACAGCACCAATGCCAATCTTTCGTATCATCTCTCGGCGGGGAAGGTCCTTTTTCATGTTGACCAAATGTCCATAATTGTTGTCATATAATAAAGTTATTGTTGTGGGAAATCTAGTCGATGAATTTCAATTTCTGATCTGTTGATAATCTAGAAGTGTTGACATTGGTGGAGTGTCTCTCTCCTCGGGTTTCCACAGATTCTGCTGGGAACTCGCTCATCCACACATCGCAAGACGTGAATAGGATCTCAGCAGACCCAATTTTTATAATTAAATTACTAACTGAATTTGATAACAGCTGACCTAAGAAACGTACTTCGAAATTAGAATTTTGATAATATAAACGATCACAACCAAGATAAGTAACCAAAATACCACTGAAACTACAAGGTCAAGTCCAGTCGGCGATTGTGGGAATGGTGCCATGAATTGTAGTTGAATTGAGATATCATATAACTTTGGGCACCGTCTAGTTAACCGATAAACAGGTCGAAGAGCTAGTTTCCTATGCTACTCTCAGACCTGCTCAAAGAGAGTTTAGACACTGCTACGCTTGATACAGAGCAGGTGTGTCTATTCTACGGCGTGAAGGATAGTTGGGCCATCTTCATCAATGATTTCAACATCTCTGAACTCAATATCGGCGAAAGTTTCTTTGAGCTTGTTTGCTTCATAGAAGCGTCCATGAAATACCGTCCCCATCTTTGCTTCTGTCTCCTCGACCTTGTCGCAGATAATGAATAGATACTGTAGACGTACTTTCCGTACCAGCAGTCTACAACGGAGACCGCGACAACTTCGTTGCAAAACACGTGGATTTCTTCACAGAGGTCGGGAGTAAGCCGAAGAAGTATTCGGTGCTGGGCTTCCACTTGTAAGTGCCCTGATTGCGTCTAGAGGTCGCGATGCTATTGCCAAAATCTCGGATAAGATACTGGGTGAGGGGTACGTCGTTCAAAATCCCGACTCAAAAGCAGCCGATGAGTCTGGTGTTGAGACACTATACACACCTGATCAGATAGCAGGTGCCGCACTAGCAACTGAATCTTTCTATCGATTTTCGATATTCTACATCAAGTACTCCAAAAAGAATGGGGCCCGAAGACGTGAAAGCAGCGGCAAAATATCTTGACGACACAATTTTTCTCTACGGTGGAGGTACCAAGAGCCAGCAACAGACCGAGGAAATTCTTGACGCTGGTGCCGATGCCGTAGTCGTTGGCGATTGCTTCCACGAAAATCCTGACCAATATCTACAGACGGTCCCTGACGCTCCAGCGTCTCGATAGCTGAGTTGTTTGACTCCAATTTTGAATGTGGCGAGTCACTACCAAGGAGAAAAAGTCATCAACGTTGTTGAGTATCCGCTGACAAGACTATCTGATGGAACAGCGTGGCCGCCGACTAACCGACGCATTTGTCGCTGCTCTCGAACTCCGCAA
>NZ_JBZRPK010000476.1:0-2321 GCF_058382125.1 Haloferax sp. s1 | reverse complement strand
CCGTCTCGCTCGTGAGCACGGCTTCGGTCCGTTCGACTCTGAGAGAGCTCAGAACGCGACGTATGAAAACACGCGATTCTTTGAGCTTCAGACGTTTATTGGGATGGTCGGCTGTGGTACTCCACAGGGTGCAGCCCGGTTCAAGTTCCGACGAGGCAAAGAGTACGGTCCTCACGGAGACACCCACCTCCGAGCCGTCAAGCAATTCGACCCAGAGAGCCTACTCAAGGGATTTCAACAGGCGACAGAACGGTTGCTTTCGGTGATTCAATCGGAGTCTTCGTTTCGTCGTCCTGTCACCGTCGCAATTGATATCACGACCATTCGCTACTTTGGTAACATAGAGGGAATGCCGATGGTCAGCGGGACAAAAGACGGCGAGGGGAGAGCGTTCAAATTCGCCACGCTCTCGATTGTCGGGTGGAACATCCCGCTGATTCTCGCTGTCGAACCTGTCCGTGAGAGTTCGTCGTGGGACGAGAACCCGCCGAACCGAGTTCATCGTGTAGTCCGACGACTCGTTCGACGGGCACAGGAGCACGTACCGATTGAGATGGTGCTGTGTGATCGAGAGTTTGACTCGAAAGCGGTCTACCAGACGCTCTCGAACCTCGATGTGAACTATCTCATCCCGAAGCGGATTCACAGTGCCGAACGCGAGAACATAGAGACGATGGATGAAGATGAGCAAGAAGTCGCCGTTGAATCGGCCTCTGTCCACGTTGAGCAGAGCTCGCACTCGATGCAGTTTCTCTACGTGCCCTCGACGAAGAGCGATGGAACAGCGGTGTTCGCGACGAATCTTCGTGTGAGCGCGGACGAGGCTCAAGCCGTGTGTCGTCGGTACAGTTCTCGGTGGCAGATCGAGAACGAATACAAATCGATCAAGAACGATTTCTTGGCGAAGACCTCGTCTAAGGACTACCGCGTAAGATTATTCTACTTCGTGTTTGCGGTGCTGTTGCACAATATCTGGCGGCTTACCGATTTCCTGTTGAAGATTGGTGTCGGCGGTGAGATGGAGTATGCGCCGGTATTGACTGCTGGTGAGTGTGTCGAGTTGGTTTGCTCGGCACTACTCCCGCCTGACTAGCGCTCTACACCAGCTCGGACTGCCTGTTGTGAGTGGCGACACTCTGCGAGTGGTCAATTTTTGGGCTGTTTTCGAGCATTCGACGGCGTCTCACCGAGGTCGGTAGTTGATGCGACACCGATGTGGCCTGTCCGAACCACGAAAAGGCCTAGAAAAGCGCAAAAATAATCCATCCTCCGAAGTTCTGTTTCACAGGCCCGGCTCTGTTTCCATATAGCAGCATAAGATTTAAGCAGATATTGGTCCCAAGCTCCCAGAACTTACTAATTTACGTTGTGTAGAGTCCACCCCCGCATAAGCCAAAGTATTAACTAGATTGAAGATTGTCGTAGAACAATGAAAATCGGCCACTCAAAATCACCCCAACACACGGTGAGCGGGTTACTCCCCGGTGAGCAAGCGTGAATCAGCAGTCTGACTCCCAGGGTTTAGAGGTTGAAGACACGGCTTCACACGGGGAGACTAGGGAACGACGATACAACTGGTCGCGTATGGACCTCGACGAACTCGTCGACGTTTACTGGCAAGACATCGCACCGAAACGATACCGCGATGGGTTCGACGAAGATCGAGATGTTCCAACCTACAACTGGCTTACTGAACACGGATACAGTGGCATCGCGTACGCATTGCGCGAGCATCACGATTTGACGCCCAAGCAGTTCTTCGTCGACGTTGTCGGCCTCGAAGACGACGAATCTGACGAGTGGGAGTGGGACGTCAACCATGAGAATACTGTCAAAACTCTAGAAGTATACCTCAACTCGATACAAACTCGCGGTGGACGGGCAGAGAGTACCGTCGAGACCCACCGTACGCGGTTGGCGAAGTGGGTTCGGACCTATCGAGAACTCCACGGGACTGATGCGTTGCTCGAACCACTGTCTGAGGTGGACCAGCAGCCGCGAGAGATAGAGCGTTGTCTCGCCGTCCTCGACGTCTTCGACGAGGAGCTATCGACGGATCGGTCGAAGCTCGAATATCTGCACGTCGCCAGAGCGTGGTACGCGTTCGTCAAACGCCGGAAGTACGCGAAGTACAACCCACTTTCAGAGGCCGGCGAAGAGTTCGGCTGGGAGGCCAGTGAGCCGGACCCACAGGCGTTGTCGGCGTCGCAGGTGCGTCGAATCTACAGTGAGGTTGACTCCCCCGAAGCGGAGTTGCTCGTTGTTGCGCTTGCTGGGTGGGGGTTACGGCCCTCCGAGGTTGCCGCGTTGCACGTCGACCA
>NZ_JBZRPK010000730.1:0-34907 GCF_058382125.1 Haloferax sp. s1 | reverse complement strand
TCAATATACCTGGCATATAACCCAGCGCTCAGTCCACACTTTGCAGCGACCAGCTGTTTCAGCTCATTTCGTGTCTGAAGAACTGGATTGCTGTAGAGACCTCTTTTGAAATACGGTACACTAATTCCTCAAGATTATGTAAGCGTTACACTAAGAAAGCGTATGGTTCCCGATGTTGTATGGTCCCACCGCAAGTTCGGGGCTGAGAAATGAGTGACGACGCAATCTACGTCGAGCGACTTGTCGACGGCCCGCTCGAGAGCGTCTGGGACCGAACCCAGGATCCAACGGAACACGAACGATGGGACCTCCGTTTCTCGACCATCGAGTATCTCCCTCGTGAGGAGGATGAACCGCAGCGGTTCACGTACGCGACTCGAATTGGGTTTGGCGTTGACATCGAGGGAACAGGTACGTCAGTCGCTACCAACGAAGATGGTGAGGAGACGACGTCAGTCCTCTCCTTCGAGAGCGGTGAACCGATCTCCCTCATCAGCGAGGGCCGTGGGTTCTGGCGATACGTCGAGACGGATGACGGCCTGCGCTTTCTCACCGAGTACAACTACGACACGCGGTGGGGACGACTGGGGCGGGTGATCGACCGAGTTGCTTTTCGCCCGCTACTCGGCTGGGCGACCGCAGTCAGCTTCGACGTGCTGGCCCGCTGGGTCGAGGAGGGAACACCCCCGGAGACGAGTTATCGGATGCTGCTCACCCACGCTGTCACGAGGATTGGACTGGCGCTCATCTGGATGTATCAAGGATTGATTCCTAAGCTGCTCGTCTTACACCCCGCAGAGCGTGCGCCCTTCGTCGGACTCGGGTTGGAGGCGATCGCGGCCGAAGCGGTGGTCGTGCTCGGTCTCCTTGAGGTCGCATTCGGGATCACCTTGCTTTGGCGGTGGCGTTCGGCCTGGCTTGCGTATCTCGGGGGGTTAGCACCGGTCGCGCTCACCGCAGGGGCAGTGCTCTCGGACCCCTCGCTTGCGCTCGGACCGTACAATCCGGTCGTCACGACCATCGGGATGGTTGCGCTCGGTGTGGCCGCCGGCCGCCTGGCGGGTCGGGTCCCGACGGCCGCGAACTGTCTGCGGACTCCTCCAGACGGATGAACAGCGTGTTCGAGCGCGCGCTTGGGCCAGCGTACGCGGACTTGCATCCGGCGATTCAGGAACGGTACGCGCTGACGAGTACCGATAACCGACGGTGCGTGGGCCATGGCCAGATGCGCTCGATCAAACGGAACCGACTCGCGCTTCCGGTGCTGTGGGCCGGGACTAATCGAAACCTGCTGTTCCCCGAGACTGGCACGGACGTTCCCTTCCAGGTGCGGACAGTCCCGTTCGACGAGAATGGCGTCGAATCGGTCGCGTACATTAGGTGGTTCGACGTGGGGCCAGGCCGTCGGTTCGACGCGTATATGCAGTACGATGAGGAGCGCGACTGTATCGTCGACGCACTGGGAACCTACCGGACACTCCATACGGAACTCCGACTGACAGCGACGTCGACAGGGGCGCTTCACATCGAGACGGGCGACCAGTGGTTCGTCTACGGACACCGGTCCATCGCACTCCCGAAACCACTCCGTGCAGACGTGAACGTGACTGAACGTTACGACGATGACCGCGACCGTTTCGAGATCGCGGTGGCGATCTCGAACCCACTCGTCGGATTCGTGTTCGGGTATGACGGGTGGTTCACCGTCGAGTATGAGGAGTCTCCGGGGCTCCGTTCCGAAGACGCCCCCGCGAACGTGGGTGATCTCCGGTGACCGTTGATGCCCGTGACAGGCACATCTCATCGGAGCTGCTCCCCACGTTCGCCGATGCGAGCGCCGTGCTGGGTGCCGTGGGATGGCTCATCCTCGTCGTTTCGGGGGTGTTCGGTCCGATTCAGGACATCATCGCATTGGCGATGCTCGTGTTAGTTCCGCTGGCGGTGCGCCTCGCGGACACCCCTCGACGAGACGGAACGCGGTCGGGGTGGTACCGGATCGCCGTCGTTGGACAGCCGATGATGGCTCTTCTCGGCGTGTTCTCGCTGACGATGCCGCCCGGGACCGCGGCAGTTCTGACGGCGCTTCCCTGGGCGGCCACGACGGGTGCCGTCGCCGGCTTCGGGGCGTGGCGACTGCTGCAACGAGGACCGTGGCCGATCGAAGAACTGTCGGTAGACGCTGGCCTGCTCTACATCGTGGTCGGCGGCGCGGCGTTGCTGTTCGACCGCGCTGGCGTGTCTCTCGTCTTCGAGCCGATTATCGTCACGCTCACCATCGTCCATTTCCACTACGCTGGGTCCGCCCTTCCCATCCTCGCGGGGATGGCCGGCCGACACGACCCTGGCGGGCGGTTTGATTCTCTCTTCCGGGTGGCGACAGCGATTATCGTGGTCGGGCCAGGGATCATCGGAACCGGTATCGCTGCCGTCGCCTTGGATTTCCCGCTGGCCGCGACGATCGAGTTCATCGCGGTCGCGTTTTTCACGACGGCCGTCGCGCTGTTCTCGGTGGCGGTTCTCGCTGGCGTCCTTCCACTGCTTTCGAGCTGGCCACAGCGGCTACTCCTCGGCGGTGCATCCCTCGCGGTGACTGTCTCGATGGGATTTGCCGTCGTATACGGGTTCGCACGGGCGACAGGCGGGACGTACTTCGGCATTGGCCCACAGTCATTTGGGACGATGGTCACCTACCACGGACAACTTAACGCGTACGGGTTCGCCGTGCCCGCGCTCGTCGGATGGCGGCTCGCAATCCCGGAATCCCGGGCTCGATCGCCCGGAATCCCAATCAGTCGCCTGACTGGTGGCTGGTCGATCGGCGAGGACTTCCTCGAGCGCCGAGAGCTGACCGGCGACGCCACCGTCTCGGGGATGATGGACGAGGTCGATGCGTATCAGTCCGATCGGTTCGATCCGTCCGCGGTCGCCCCCTCAGTCCGGCGATTCTTCGAGCGGTCTGGCGACTACGAACTGGCCGTCTCACCGGATTGGAAGACGCCGTGGCGTCAGCTCGCAATCCTGTATCGGCCGGTCGCGACCTGGATAGGACAACTGTCGGTGCCGCTCGTTTCCGCCACCGGTGAACTGGCGCTGTCCGGCCGTGTCGTTGCTGTGAACGGGGTGGATGCCCAGACCGGTGATCGGGCTTGGGTCCGATCGAACGCCGGTCGAGCCACCGGCGCCGATAGTATGACCTACGTCGGCATCTACGACAGATACGTTAGTACCGGCCGGTCGTACTTGCGGGTCACGTTTCCGCTCTCGGGGAGCAACCTGACTGGTATCCTGCGTGTCGAAAATGGCGGCGCTGACGGTGAAGCGCTCGTTTTATCCTCTTTTCCCGAAGATGGCAACGGTGACGATGCTGGGCTCTATCTACTGGTCGGCGGGGGTAGCGTGCGACTGCCACTGAACGAGACACTCGTCGTCGAACCTGATGATGAGAGTGGGAGCGTCCACGCAGTTCACCGCGTTGAGTTGCTTGGAGTGCGAGTGTTTACGCTTCGGTACGATATTCGTCTCGCCGTTGGAAGGTGATTTTCTAGTAGTGCTTGAGGAGCAGTATTTGATTAGCATCGGCTCTGTTGAAATCCTTAGAGCTTGATAGAATTGGCGTGACACAGACAGAGGGTGAGTTCAGCAAGCCATTGATGTTTGCTTCACTCGACCAGTGATGAAAAAGCCCTCAGGTAGTGCGCATTTACTGCTTCAATCTCGCACCGCTGTCTGCTCCGGAGGATATAGGTCGCATCACAGACATACAGTAAACAGTTGAATATGCACGACGCTATAGCCGAGACACTTCCGGGGTGGGCCACCTATCTTGCGGTGGTTTTCACCGTCGTTCTTGGTTTTCTTGTCGGCGATTTCTTTGGACTCGGTATTCTAAGTCGGGTTGTGGTAACGTTAGTTATCTATGTGATATTTAGTAAGACACTCGGCCTCATTTTGAACTAAAGAAGTACATACAGTTGCTTTTGTTGAGACTGAGAACGCTATGAATCTAACATCGAGGCCAGCGGGGTCGAGTGACCGACTTGCGCGCTGTATTCAGCACGGACTCAGAAAACTATCAGCGACTGAGCATTTCAACAGAGCCTTAGCATCCGGAATCGCCGACGCCTCAGGTATAGTAACGGGAGCGTGTCACAATTGTACGGACAACTGGAGGCCGAAGTCTAATATCACCGGCTCCCCGACAACAGACCGATACATTGGTTTCGAAAAGCACGGTACGCGGTCGCTCTTTTGGTGATTCTATTCACCGGCATCGCCTTCGCTACACAGATTGGCGAACAGTAGAAGCTACACAGATTGGCGAACAGTAGAATTTGGATGGGCCCCATGGGGTTCGAACCACGGTCGCAGCGGAGCTGCTCCCTGATTCGCACCCCATGAAGGAATGTTCGTCCCTCGCTATCGCTCGGGCACTAACATGGGCCCCATGGGGTTCGAACCCATGACCACCCGGTTATGAGCCGAGCGCTCTGACCAGACTGAGCTAGGGGCCCGCAGTCGATTCTTTTCTGTGGTCCCTCTTATGTCTTATCAGAAGTCGCCGTCTGCGGGCGACCGAAGACCAACCGCTCACCGAGAAACCACAACAGAAGCGCCGCCGCCAGGACTCGAACCTGGGACCACCTCGTGTCTGCGGACCGCAGCCGAAACTGCAATCCATAACAGCGAGGTGCTCTACCAACTGAGCTACGGCGGCTCGCACTCCAATGTCTCGGGAGCAGTTTGAAGTGGGTTTCGTTTTCGAAGTGTATCAGGAACCCAAAATTCGAGCGTCGGAAATAACAGAGACAGTCGCCACTCGAAAACGTTGAAAGTGAGAGAAGCGCCGCCGCCAGGACTCGAACCTGGGACCACCTCGTGGCTGCGGAAAACAGCCGGAACTGAATTCCCTAACAGCGAGGTGCTCTACCAACTGAGCTACGGCGGCTTTCGTCTGCACTCCTTCGTATTCGACGTTTCTTCATAGGGCTTTCGTTTTCGCACGACGGCTGACGGATGACACCGACTGACGAGGCTCCGGGAGCACCGTCACGCTTTCGCCCACCGACGCGGAAGCAACTGGCATGACGAACTCGGACCTCGCCGCGGTCGTCGCCGCAGTCCGCGAGCGCATCGACCCCGACGAGGAAGAACGTCGGGCGCTCGCCGAGGCGGCGGCGGAACTCGAATCCCGCGTCCACGACGCGCTGGCGGAGCTGCCGGTGGAGGCTGACGTGCTCCAAGTCGGCAGCACCGCCCGCGGAACGTGGCTCTCGGGTGACCGCGACATCGACCTCTTCGTTCGGTTTCCTGACGACCTCGACCGCGAGCAGTTGGCGGAGTACGGTCTCGAAGTCGGCCACGCCGTTCTCCCCGACGGCCACGAGGAGTACGCCGAACATCCGTACGTGAAAGGCGACTACGACGGCTTCGACGTCGACCTCGTTCCCTGTTACGACGTGCCCACGGCCTCTGATATTCGCTCGGCCGTCGACCGCACGCCGTTCCACAACGAGTACCTCGTGGAACGGCTGGACGACGACCTCGCGGCCGACGTACGCGTGTTCAAGCGCTTCCTGAAGGGCATCGGCGCATACGGGAGCGACCTCCGAACGGAAGGGTTCTCGGGCTACCTCGCCGAATTGCTCGTGCTCGAACACGACGGCTTCGAACCCCTACTACAGGCAGCCACCGATTGGCACCCGCAGGTCGAATTCGCCCCGGAAGACCACGGAACGCGGACGTTTTCGGACCCACTCGTCGTTATCGCCCCGACGGACCCGGAGCGAAACGTCGCGGCCGTCTGCTCGGCAGCAAACGTCGCGCGACTTCAACACTACGCCCGAGACCTGCTGGCAGACCCGCGCGAGGAGCTATTCTTCCAAGCTGGCCCGCCGGCGCTCGATGCGGAAGCAATCCGTTCGCATCTCGACCGCCGCGGGACGACGCCAGCAGCGGTCGTCTTCGATGCACCGGACCTCGTGGACGACCAACTCTACCCGCAACTTCGGAAGTCGCTCGACGGTATCGCGGACGAACTCGATAGGCGAGGATTCGACGTGTTCCGAACCGAGTTGTTCGCCGCCGACGACGACGCGGTACTATTTGTCGAACTGTCGGTCGCCGAGCGGCCCGCAGTCGAACGCCACGTCGGGCCACCGGTCCACGTCCGACAGCACGCAGAGGGTTTCTACGGAGCGTACGAAAACGGCAACGGCTACTACGGCCCGTTCCTCGATGGTGACCGCTACGTCGTCGAGCGAGAGCGTGAGTTCACCTCCGCGACGAAGTTCCTTACGAGCGACGCGCTGTTCGACGTTGCGCTCGGAAAACACGTGGAATCGACGCTTCGAGAGGACGGATACGACGTGCTCGTCGGCGACGAGGTAGCCACCCTCGCCGCGACGTTCGGTGCGGAGTTAGGTCGTTACTTCGACCCGAGACCGTGAGCGTCTCGAACCTCGTCGATGAGGTCGACGTTCTCCTCGGCCGGGTCTTCGTCGGGGTCCATTGCGAGTCGCCCGTCGAACGTCTCGTGGACGATTGCGACGCCTTCTGAGAGCGTGTCGAGCCCGTATCCTCCTTCGAGGACGAACGCGATGGCGGTGTCGATATCGTCACAGAGTTCCTGGACGCGCTTTGTGAGCATCGCGTAGCCCTCAGTTGAGACGCGCATCCGCGAGATTGGGTCGTGCCGGTGTGCGTCGAAGCCTGCACTCACGATAAAGAGGTCGGGGTCGAACTGCTCAACTGCGGGTGCGATGGCCTCCTCGAACGAGTAGACGTAGTCAGCGTCGCCCGCACCGGCGCGGAGTGGAATGTTGAGCGTCGACCCTTCGGCACCGTCCTCGCCGGTCTCTTCGATTTCGCCAGTGCCGGGGTAGAGTCCTTCTTCGTGAATCGAGGCGTAGAACACGTCGTCGCGGTCGTAGAAGATGTCCTGTGTGCCGTTTCCGTGGTGAACGTCCCAGTCGAAGATGGCGACGCGCTCGGCGAGACCGTCGTCGATGACGGCTTGCGCGGCGACGGCGGCGTTGTTGAAGAAACAAAATCCCATTGCGTCGTCCTCGACGGCGTGGTGGCCCGGAGGCCGGCCGATTGAAAACGGAGTGTCGCGCCCGTCGTCGCCCGCAAGAGCAGACCGTGCGGCCCACTCGGCGAGTCCCGCGGAGGCGAGTGCGGCGACCCACGACTCCTCGACAGCAACGGTGTCCGGGTCCCAATTCCCACCGCCGCGCTGACAGAAGTCGTGGAATTCGTCGACGTACGCGTCCTCGTGGACAGCCGCGACGGTCGATTTATCGGCTGGTGCCGCTTCGATATACTCGACGCCGTGGCGCTTCGCCAGTCCGCGGCGAATCGCACGGAGTCGGTCGGCGGTCTCCGGGTGTCGCGCCCCGGTATCGTGTTCGAGACACGTTTCGTTGTAGCCGAAGCGCATTATTCGAAGAGGGAGAAGTAGGTCTCGATGTCCTCGGCTTGGACCGTTCGCCGGTCGGCGTGGTGTGCGAGTTTGACGGCGGCACCCGCCACGTTGTTGGCGTAGTCTTCGAGGATATCGGCCAGTGCGATTCGAGCGTCCATCGCGACGCGGTAGCGGTCGTCGATTCGGAGGCGAGCGATGCGGTCGATAGGCGCGATGGGGAGATACAGGTCGTCGCGGTCGACGACCTGCTGGACGCCGAAGTCCGCGGCCATCAACGTCTTACGACCGTCCGCCGTCGCCCGTTCGGCGGCGTCTATCGCCAACTCAGCACCGTGGTCCTGAATCCGGCGGGCGAGTGCTTCCGCAGCGCCTGCGCTGACTCGCAACTCACCTGCGTTCTGCCGGATAATCGCGTCTACCGGGGCGAACGGTAGCTCGACACTCATACCCACATATCGGGTTCGTGTGGCGTATAATCCTTTCCGTAGCGGTGCCTTCTGGATTTTAGCTCACGCACCGCTCGCTGGCGGCGTAACGGTGCGGTTTCGACCTGTAAGGGAGGCGTCAAACGCGCGCTGGACGCGTGTCAGCGGCGCGTGTCCCGCGTTACCGCTGTGCGCCCGTGTGAACTTCGACCGTCTCCGCGTCGATGCGGTCGTCGGTCTCCGTCCCGTTGACCGTCACCTCGTCGCCGAGTCCGAGGTCGGCGTCGGTCTCGACGGTCTTCGTCTGCGAGCCATCGTCGAGGATGACGGGGTTGCCCGCCTGGACGACTGTGCCGGTGAACTCGACTGGTTCACCGGACTCATCAGACGTTCCGGTCGCGGATGCGCCCGACGACGCGACGTTTTCTGATTTGTCGCCCGCGGACGACCCCGACGCGCTTCCGTCGTCGGAGAAAGCACCGAGACCTTGGTCGCTCGTCGCCGTCGCGTCGGCGTCGTTGCTTCCACCCGTGCCGTCAGGGGCGTCGTCCATGACCGTGACGGAAGAACGCCAGCCGGCGGAGGCTTCGAGGTCGTCCTGCCAGCCCTCCTTGATTTGCACGTCCGTGATGACGACGTAGTCGGCGAGGTCGACGTCGGTGTCAGCTTTCTCGCCCCAGAGGGCGACGCGGATGTCGCCGGTGTCGTCTTTCACGCGGATGTTTCGAACCTGTCCCTGCGAGCCATCGTCGCGGTCGAAGGTGCGCTTGCCGTCGGATTCGATGACGCCGCCCGCGATATCGACCGTCTGGCCGAGTTCGAGCGCTTCGATATCGGTTGTCTCGGGAACGTACTCGATATCCTCGTCGATGACCTCGACCGCACCGCGCGAGCCGACGTGGAGTTCGAGCGAGCCGTCGCGTTCGCGAACGTAGCCGTCGACGACTTCGACCGACTCGCCGGTTTCGAGTTCTTCCACGAGGTCTGCACGCTCGTCCCAGAGCGTGACGCGGATGCGACCGGTCGGGTCGCCGATGGAGAGGTTCGAGACACGGCCTTCGGTGCCGTCGTCGCGGTCGAAGGTTCGGACGGTTCCGGTGTCGAGAATCGTGCCTTCGAGATTCACGTCCGAAAGACCGAGTGCGAGGTCTTCGACGCGGTAGGTGTCGAGCACCTGCACGTCGACTTCGGCGTCGATGTCCTCTTCGACCTTGCTCGCGCTCACTTCGACGCCGTTGTAGCCCTCTTTGGGCCGACCGCCGACGCGGAGTACGGTTCCAACTTCGAGATTCTCCTTGGCCCCGGCGGCCATTCCGTCCCACAGCGAGACGCGGATTCGGCCGGTCTCGTCGGCGACTTCGATGTTGATGACCTGTCCGTCTTCGTCCTCGTCGTCGCGTTCGAAGGTGCGGAGTTCGCCGATACTTACGACCTTAGCGAGGAACTTCACGTCCTCCATCCCGGGTTCGATGTCGGCGATACCGTTTACCTCCTCGTCGCGGAGCTCGTGGGCGATGAGCATCGCCGCCGTCTCCTCGTCGGCGAGGCCTCCCATCTGTTCGACCTTATCTTTGACCGCCGCTTCGAACTTCTCGAACTCGACATCGGTGTCGAGGTCGTCGTAGACATCCTCGATGACGCCCATCAGGCGTCACCTCCCTGCACAAAGCGCGCACGTCGCGGCAGACCACACGTCGTACTCATACTATGGACGAACAGGGAAGGCCCGCGCTTAAGCGTTGTTTTCCGTCTGGTTGACGACCGGGATAGATGGCGTGAATCGAGCGACATGGCGGTGGTGGCTCCGGTTTCTGATATGAACCTTCGGTGACTGCGGGGCGAGGAGTGTCGGGGCTGTCGGTGCCGACAGTAGTCCATCTCAGTCACTCCGGTCACGGCGGGAAACTTCTCGCCGTCCGTTCACGTCGTCGTGGATGACGACGACACGTCCCGGGAGTCCGGCCTCGAAACTGAGTGTGAGTTCGTAACCCCGCGTGACGAGCGCCTGCGTACACACCTCGTCTGGTTCGGCGTCCACGACCGTCTTGACCACGACAGTCGCGACATCCGACTCTACATCGTAGTCGGCACGGGCGAGACGAGCAACCGCACACCCGTTCCGTCCCCAGAGGCAGCCCGAAACCGTGGCACCCGTTTTGGTGTACGTAACCTGTGCTTTTCCGTCGTCCGGGCAGTCGTCGGCCGTCTGCGGGGAGAACGACCGCTCGACGAGTCGCGGATGCTTCGGCGTCTCCGTCGGTGAGGTAGTCGTCTCGGTTTCCGTCGGCGACTCGCCCCCGTTGCCGTCGCCCGTACACCCTGCGAGCGCGGCACACAACCCGGCGGTTCCGACGAGGAGGGTACGTCGTTTCACGATTAATAGTACGATATCTCACAAAAAAGAGCTTGCGCACCGTTGGCTCACTCGGTGCCGCAAGCCCGCTCGGTACCGGTTAACCGGTGAAACTGGGCTGTTTCATCAACATTCAAGGCGGATATTCCGAGGCTGTTGACCGCGTCGTTTGAACCAGCCCCGTGCCGTGGTCCCTCGGTTCACTGGCAGTTCACATCGTAACCGTCTTAAGTAACCGTCGAGTACCGAAGGATGCAGCAAGACAGTCCTGGTAGGGTAGTGGACTATCCTCTTGGCTTGCGGAGCCAGGGACCGGAGTTCAAATCTCCGTCAGGACGTTTTCCTTCCGAAACAACACCTCCGAGAGACCTCTGCGTCTCTCGGTCTGTTCGGTACTAAACAGCACTGAAGAGATTTAAACAGGGAGCGAACGCGGTGAGTGACCGGGTCCCCGCGAGTACCACGAGCGGGGGCTCGTGAGGCGCGAAGCGTCTCACGGTGTTCAAATCTCCGTCGGAACGTTACTTCTCTAAAATCTGCTTTCTGAAGTCCGCTGTAGCTCTCGACGGGTCGTGGAAAACCCCTACATCGGCGTTTACATTCACCACCCGGCGAGACACAGAGCCGCTGAAGTGTTTGATTTCAAAACAATCATGACACCGGATGTGTAGTCTCGAACGATGCCCTCCAGACGCGAACTTCTCTGCGGCCTCGGCGGGGTGGCACTCACCGGAACCGCTGGCTGCCTCGATTTCGGCGAATCGCGGTTCTCGCCCGGGTCCGATGCGACGACCGACTGGCCGATGCCCCGACACGACCCCGAAAACACGGCGTTCGCACGCGATGCCGAAGCGCCGCGGACGGGTGTAAAAGAACGATGGTCCGGCATGCCCGACTCCGATGTCCGAACCCCCGCCGTCGTCGACGGCACAGTCTTCGCCCCCGCTCCCGAAGGACTGGTCGCCCTCGACGGAGCGTCGGGAGACGAACTGTGGCGATTCGCGCCAACAGAACTGCCGTGGGCAAGAGCGCCCATCGTCCACGATGGCACCGTCTACGTCACAATACCTACTGACGGTCTCTACGCCATCGACGCGAAGACGGGGGAAGAACAGTGGTCGCTCACCGAGGATATTGGCCGCTGTAGACCACATCTGTTGGCTGGTAGGCTCGTAGAGAATCCGCTCGTCCTCATCGGCGATGAGAGGGGAGTCACCCATGCGCTCGACCCCGCGAACGGCGAGGAGCGATGGCAAATAGATCTCTTTGGTTCGATCAGAACAATGGCGTCCCGCTTTCCCACGCTGCTTACCGGCACCGGCGGCGGGGACCTCTCCGCGTACTACTCGCAAGGCGGAACTGACACACCGCAGGAGCTCTGGCGTCGAAAGGTGGGCAGTCGGGTTGAGTCGATAGTCCCGACGGACAACGGCATCGTCGTCGGCACGTTTGACGGTCCGCTTAGAAACCTCCGGGATGGAACTCATGCCGGGACCACTGACTGGACCGCAGAAAGGGAACACGCCCGCTCACCGCCGGTGCATGCCGGGTCGTGGATCTACAGCACCGGGTGGGAGTCACTTTCCTCACTTCGCGTGTACGACAAAAACCTCCACTGGCGCGTCGGCGGAAACTTCGGGAACGTCGGGCCCGTCGCCGCGGGAGACACACTCTACGTACCGGGGGACGACAAGGTCCATGCGTTCGATCTTTCGGGAGGGACTGGCGGAGGGCGGTTTACCTTCGATGCGAAGCGGTGGTCGTATCCCGTCGAGAACAGCGGTATCCAGGGACTCGCTGTCGCTGACGGTGCGCTGTTCGTCGCCTGTGAGGCGCACGAAAAGAATCAGGCGGGGCTGCTCTGCCTCGAACCGAAGTGATTCACGACCCCAGTTAGTGCAATCCTAACGCCGATTCTCGCGCAAAAGACGGAGCACCCACTACCGGACAGTCACACGCACAAAAGTAGGGAACTCACTCCTCGTCGTATGGCGGTTCGGGTTCTTCGGTCCCCTCGTCAGCATCACGTCGACGGGCAGGCGACGTACGGGTGCTCTGAGAGTGGGCACGAGGAGCGTCCTCGGTCCGTGGTCCCGCAGACCAATCACCATGGCAGTCCTGGCAGTAGTTGCCTTTGTACGTCCCGGAGAACAGATACTGTTCACCGCACCGAATACAGACTGGGGATTGGGTCATTGTTCGACACCTCGGTCGAGGAATTCGAGGTCGTTCATGTGCTATCATACCACATACGTTCTGAACACGGATAAGTATGTCCGCTCTACGCAGGGGAGAACCGTCGTGCGCGGAATCTTTACTCGTCGACGATAAACCACGAACATGGACGATTCGCTTCGCGCCGGCATCGCTATCTACAACGCGGGCGCGTATCGAGCAGCACACGGTGCGTGGGAGTCAACGTGGTTGACCCTCGAAAACGGAAGCGACGACGAGCGGTTTCTCCATGGACTCATCCAGTTCACCGCGGCGGTCCACCACGTCCACGACGGAAACGACTCCGGAGCGGTGGGACTCGCACGGAGCGCACAGCGGTATCTCGACGGTCTCGACGACGACTACCGCAGCGTGAGCCTCGGGGGTGTTCGGTCGTATCTCGCCCGTCTCGAAGCCGACTCGGGTGCAGATGCTGAGAGCAACGGAGGTGCTGACGGCGACAGGGACGCAATTCGTGAGGACCCACCCGAACTTCGGTTCGACGGTCGAGTCGTCACCTACGATGACCTCGATTTCGAGGCCGTCGTCGTCGCCGCCGAAACGCTCGCAGAAGAGTTAGATGAGTACGACGAGACCGTCGTGTCCGATGCAGTCGAGTACGCCCGCAAGGAGGTCGAAGACGGGACACAGACGCAGTTCACCGCGATGGTGTTCGACTTCGTGCAGAACGAGACACAGCGTGGACTCGTCTTTCAGCGGATGAAAGAACACGTCAGACGGAAACGCCGACGCAAAGACGACGTGGCCGGTCTCTTCGACTAGCCTGACGCCCGAATCAGGCTTCGTCCAGCGGTTCGCCCTCGAAGGTGAACTCGGCGGAGTTGTCGGTGGGGTCGTAGCCGAGGACTTCACGGGCGCGGTCGATGGAGTAGTATTTACGGTCGTTGTCGGAGATGCCGTAGACGATTTCGTAGTCGTAGTCGGCCTCGATGCAGCACTCGAAGAGGTGCCCACAATCGCGGTACGAGAGCCACATCGCCTGCCCGCGTTCGTACTCTTTCGGCGGGTGGTGTTGGGTCAGGTTTCCGATTCGGACGTTCACGACCGAGAGGTCGTGGTGGTCGTGGTAGTATCGGCCGAGCGTCTCGCCGGTGGCCTTACTCACACCGTAGAGGTTGCTCGGACGCGGGAGTTCGGTCCCGTCGAGTCGGAACTCGTGGTTAGTACGGTACATCTCCGGAGTACGTTCGTCGGTTTCGTACGCGCCGACGGCGTGGTTAGAAGAGGCGAACACGAACTTCTCGACGCCCGCGTCGACAGCCGCGTCGAACATCTTCTGTGTGCCGTCGATGTTGTTTCGGAGAACGCTATCCCACGGTGCCTCGGGACGCGGGTCACCGGCAAGGTGGATGCCCGCGTGTACGCCGTCCATCGCGTTTCGCACGGCAGTTTCGTCGGTGACATCTGCAACGTACACGTCCGTAGAGTCAACTGACGCAGGAATCTTTTCGTCAGACAGTGGCTCGCGGTCCAGCAGCCGCCAGTCGTAGGCTTCGCCGATGTGCCCTAATATCGCCTGGCCGACGCGCCCGCCAGCCCCCGTCAGCAAAACCGGCTGGTCCATTCGATTCTAGGTCCGCTAAGGGAGATTAAGTAAGGTCCGGTTCGTGCCCGTTGGAAGCCTCACGACCGGCGAACTTTAACCCCGAGCGACACATCTCTCGCTATGGTTACAGACCCGCAAACGGCCTGCTTCGAGGCGGGCATCAAGTTCGGGACGCTCTATCACCAGTTCGCCGGGACGCCGGTTTCGCCTGAAAGCGCCCGCAGTCTCGAACGAGCAATGGAGGAATCTATCGAGAACCAACCCTACTGCGAGTCGGTTTCGGTCGACATCCTCGGCGACGCGCTCGAAGCCGAACTCGCCGAGTCGGCGGCCGATTACACCGAGCTTACGGGTCGGTTCATGGAAGTCGAGATGCGTATCGGGTACGAAGGCGTGACCGTCAAGACGAGAATGGAGATGGAAGACGGCTATCCGCTGATGAAACTCGTGTCGGTCGAATAATGAGTCCGCGAATCGCCGCTCGCGGGCTTCTCGTCCGCGACGGCGAACTCCTCGTGATTCGGTACCGAACCGACGGCGAGGACTGGTACGCCGCGCCTGGCGGCGGGCAGAAACGCGGCGAATCGCTCGCGGAGACAGTCCGCCGCGAGGTCTACGAGGAGACCGGCTACGAGGTCGCCGTCGGGTCACTCGCGTTCGTCAGGGACTTCGTCCCCTCGACGCACTACGAGGACAGAAGCGACGGTGGTCACCAGGTCGAGCACTTCTTCTGGTGCGAACAGGTGACCGACGAACCGGACGACCCGGCGGAGCGAGACTCGGTCCAAGTCGGCGTGGCGTGGCTCCCGCTCGATTCGCTCGGCGACGTTCGGTTCTTCCCCGGCCCGCTCGGTGACCTCCTTCGGGACGGCGTTCGCGAGGGCACAAACGACGCTCGCGGTGCGTGCTACCTCGGCGACGTGGACTGAGAAATCGGCCGCGACCGCAACCGAGTCACCCGATTTCACTTTCACTTTCGGGGTCGTTTTTAAACCCCCACGTGCCGAATGTGCTGTCATGAGTCAAAGCACGCTCGGCGACGACGACCTGTTCGGAGAGGCAGCAGAAGAGATGCGCGCCGACGCTGAGGAACACCTCAACGAGGCCCGGTCGGCGCTGCCCGACGCGGACGACGTGTGGGACGCAGACGCGAACAACGTTCTCGGCGTCCTCAACGGACTCCGCTCCTCGCTGGACATCGAAGGCGCGGCCGAACACGTCCGACAGGCCAAGAAGTGGTTCGTCATCGGCCAACGCGCCGAAGCGTTCGACGACCCCGACGACCTCGAAGACGCCATCGAAGAACTCGAAGAACTCATCGAGATGGTCGAAGACGCCCCCGAACTCGTCGGCGAACTCACCAACACGATGCCGCAACTGCGCGGCGCACTCACCGAGGCCGCGGAAGCCGCCGAAAGTGAGGACGACGAGGAAGCCGAGGAAGCCGAGGAAGAAGAGGAAGAAGAGGAAGAGTAGCCACCCGCCCTTAGTTGAGATTTCGTTTCTCGACTGCGGCAAGCAGCGACGCGAGCGCGTCGGCCACGAGCGATTCTAATTCTTCTCCGCGGTCCGCATCACCGTCGGCCGGGTCGCCGACGACGCCGTTGTCTGTGAATTCAGCCGAGTCGTGAGCGAGGTTGACGCCGGAAACCCACTCGCCCCAGCGGTCTGAGCCGCCTTTCTGCGCCTCCTCGATTCGGTCTTCTCGAACCAGTTCGGGGTGCGTGTGCCGGAGCAGTGCTGTTTCGAGAGGGCCGCCGTGGCCCATGTCCGACGAGTGCTCGCCGACGGCGTTGAACCACGTGAATGAGACGGTGTAGGCATCGCCCGCGCGGGAGACGCGTCGACACAGTTCTGCAAGGGCTTCGATGTTGCCGCCGTGGCCGTTGACGACGACGACGCGGTCGAATCCGTGGTGGGCGAGCGATTCGATGGTCTCGCGGACGTACGCGCGGAAGGTATTAGGTGAGACCCAGAGCGTCCCGTCGAAGGCGCGGTGTTCTTCGGCGACACCGACCGGAATCGTCGGGCCGACGAGCACGTCGCCGTCGAACGCCGCCGCGCCCGCTTCGGCGACGGATTCGGCGTTGAGGAAGTCCGTTCCGAGCGGCGCGTGCGGGCCGTGTTGTTCGGTGCTCCCGACCGGTAAGAGTGCGAGGTCGGTGTCGAGGTCGGCGACCTCGGTCCAGGTGGCCTCGGAAAGTCGCATGGCGGGAGAAAGACGGGAGTCGCCTTAGTGGTGGGCGGTCTTCGGGCGGCCTTCGCGTCAGGGTCGTCGGTTAGCCGTCGTCAGTCACCAGTTGACCGTCGTCAGTCGTTGCTGGCGTCGACTTCGGCCTGTCGGCGGGCGGCGCGCTCGACGAACTCGTCCGGGAGTTGGTCGATTTCTCCGGCTTGGACGCCCCAGAGATGGGCGTAGAGACCGTCGTCGGCCAAGAGGTCGTCGTGCGTGCCGCGCTCGACGATGCGCCCGTCTTCGAGGACGACGATTTGCTCGGCGTCCTTGATGGTCGAGAGTCGGTGGGCGATACTGAACGTCGTTCGGTCGGCGGTGAGTTCGTCGAGGGAGCGCTGGATGAGCATCTCGGTCTCGGTGTCCACGTCCGAGGTCGCTTCGTCGAGGACGAGGATATCGGGGTCTTTGAGGATGGCTCGCGCGATAGAGACGCGCTGGCGCTGGCCACCGGAGAGTTTCACGCCGCGCTCGCCGACCTTGGTGTCGTACCCCTCCGGGAGGTTCGAGATGAAGTCGTGGGCCTCGGCGGCTTTCGCGGCCGCAATCACGTCTTCGTCGTCGGCATCGAAGGTCCCGTAAGTAATGTTGTCCCGCACGGTTCCGTAGAACAGGAACGTCTCCTGGCTGACGTAGGCGATGGACTCGCGGAGACTGGAGAGCGTCACGTCGCGCACGTCCTGTCCGTCGATGCTGACGCTTCCCTCGTCGGTGTCGTACATCCGCATCAGAAGTTTGAGAATCGTCGATTTCCCGGCGCCGGTCGGGCCGACGAGCGCGAGGGTCTCACCGCCGCCAACCTCGAAGGAGATGTCTTCGACGATGGTCTCGCCGTCGTCGTAGCCGAAGGTGACGTTGTCGTACCCGACGCGGCCCTCGGAGACGACGAGGTCGGGAGCATCTGGCTGTTCGGCGAGGCGGGCGGGTTCGTCCATCAACCCGAAGATTCGTGCGCTGGAAGCGTGGGCGCGCTGGTACATATTGATAATTTGGCCGAACTGGGCGAGCGGCCAGACGAACTGCTGGGTAAGCAGGATGAAGGTGACGAACTCACCGACTTCGAGGTCGCCGGTGAACGGACCAGGGCCTGCACCGTTGATGACCCACAGGCCGCCCACGATGAACGTGAGCGAAAAACCAATACCCGCGAGGATACGGAGTGCGGGGAAGAACTTGATACGGGTGTTGATGGCCCCCCAGTTGGCGTCGAAGTAGTCCATCGAAACGTCGTCGACGCGGTCGGATTCGTGAGACTCGGCGTTGAACGTCTTGATGACCTGAATACCGCCGAGGTTGTTCTCCAGTCGGGAGTTGAGTTTGCCGACAGAGGAGCGCACATCGGCGTACTTCGGCTGGATGATATTCACGAACTTCCACGTGAACAGGGCGATAAGCGGAACCGGAAGCAGCGCGACCAGCGCCAACTGCCAGTTGTACGAAAGCAGGACGACCGCGATGGCGAGGACCATGACGGAAAGCCGGAAGAAGGCGTTCATCCCGTCGTTGAGGAACCGTTCCAGGCGGTTCACGTCGTTCGAGAGAATGGACATCATCTCGCCGGTCTGTTTGTCGGCGAAGAAGTCCATATTGAGCAGTTGCATCCGGTCGTAGGTGTCGGTCCGGACGGCGTGTTGGATACGCTGGGCGTAGGAGTTCCAGCCCCAGTTTCGAAGCCAGTGGAAGACGGCACCGGCGGTGAAACTGAACACGATAATGCCGACGGCGAGGAAGAACTGGCCGCTTCGCGTCGCGGGCACGAACGGCGCAACCCACGCCTCGGGGAGCACGGGGAATCCGGCCGCGAAGGACTTCTCCTGGCGAATAATCGCGTCGATAGCGAGGCCTAGAATGACCGGTGGAAGCAGGTCTAGTACTCGTGCAGCGATACTCGCGAGGACACCGACGAGGAACTGGAGTATGTTCTCACGACCGTACTCGGAGAACAACCGCCGCATCGGGTTGTCGACCCGTTCCTTCTGATCTTCGAACGGGTCGTCATCTGTCTCAGGAGGCACGACATCGTTTCAGGGGACGAACAAAGTAAAGTGCTCGGGTGGAGTGTGTTCTCCGCCGGTATTGGTTTAGTTCGTGCGCGAAGTACGGCCTAAACAACCGCGGTTTCAGAGCACGCGTCCCTCAACATCTGGTTCGATACCTGCCTCAGTAAGGTCCTGTCGGATACGCTCACGAAGTGGATTCGGGACCGCCTCTCTGCTGACAGGGACTGCTAGCTCACCGTCGCCTTTTACCTTCCAGTAGAGGACGCAATCGGACGGTTCGTAGTACTCGATACTGTACGCGTCGTCCGCCCCGCGGTAATGGACTCGTGCGGCGAAATCTTCCGCATGCCACCCCTGAAGTTCAGCAAGTTCCGAAATCCGTTCTCCCATGTGTCGGTGGTCGGGTTGAGGACATTCGGAACTTTCGTTCTACCGGTCTCGCAAAGAGTTCGAATCATCGCCACTCGGTCGGCTACTGTTCACTCTTCGGGGAGCGTACAGTGCTTGTCATCCGACTGTGGGTGTGACGGTGGTGTTTCGGACTTCGTGTTACCCTCACACTCGACGTTTCGAATGACATTTCCAGTCGAGTCAGGAGAGACGACAACGAGTGGCTCGAACGGCGGCGGCGGCACCAGGAGCGCACAGAAATCATTGCGTTCGATTCGGTTCCTGTCGGAGTCCTCTAATATCGCGCCACGAGCTCCCAGGTCCCCATCGACAACGTTCTTGAGAACGAGATTACGGCCACTCCTCCGGAGAACGAACCCAGCGACCAGTATATCGATCTCGTTCTCCACAAACCGATTCAGTTCGCTATTGACCAGCGTAAAGGCAGGCGCATCGGAGTCAAGAACGTTCGATTTGAATCGGTTTAGGTCACTATTTGTCAGGACAACTACCCGATCTTCACTCAAGAGTTCGCAATCGACGAATCTGTTTTTGTGCGAGTTCGTGAGCGAGACGACAACTGAACTGGTCATCGTACACGATCTAAACGTGTTCTTCTCTGAATTGGTTAGTTCGACCCCCGTACGGTTGGTCGAGTGTAATACGGTGTCGGTCACCACGCACTGACGGCTATTTTCGATAGAGAGGAGTGTATCTGCTTCAGGTTGCCGTACGAGCCGTACATCGATTCGAGAGTCGTCGATAGACACGTGTCGTGCGTCGAGTATCCGAACACCATCTCCCATCGCGAGGTTCGTAATCGAGACGCTGCTTCCCAAAATCGTCGTTAGCCCCCTCACTGTATGTCTGCGTCCATCGACGCGGACTCTGTCGGCGACGATTTCTAAACAGTCAATATCTTCATTGAGGTGATACTGACCGGGTTCGGTAATCCTTACATGCCCCGTGACGGGCTGTGAATCCTCCGAGAGGGTGCCCATCACTGACCCGAGAAACGTGGCACTCCCGAGACTTCTGAGCGCTCCCCGACGGGTGGTTCGTCGTGCCATGGGCCTATGGCATGAAAAGTGACAGCTTCGTAAAGTTATGTGTCGGAAAAGACGCTAATCGTGAACATAACGTCAAAAACATCTGGAACCGGCCCCTCTCGGTTTCAGTCGGCGACGATGCGGTCGCCCACGTCGATTTCGGTTCGGTTCGTGTAGCCGTAGGGGACTTCGAGGACGTACTTCCCGGTGCCGCGGTAGCGGGTCAGGTCCGCCTCGCTCGTCGCCTCGGGTTCGGTTTCGGCGTGGTGAATCCGCGTGATAGTCCCGTTTTCAGCGACGAAGATGATATCCAGTGGGAAGTCCATGTCGCGCATCGCGTAGGCGTAGGTCCCCGTGTTATCGTGGATGAACCACATTCCCTCGTTCGCCCCGAGGGATTCGGCCTCGCTCAATCCGATGTAGCGCTTGGGATAGGTGTCGGCGACGCGGGCGTCGACAGTAGTGAGCGTTTCGCCCGTTTCGGTGTCGACCACGGTGAGTGTGGTCCGCTCGTACTCCGAGGCTGTACCGGGGATAAGCGCTGGATTCGTGAGATAGACCACGCTACCGACGGTGACGAGAACGGCGGCGACGAAGAGGGCAGTCCGTGCGCGGGAGGGCATCACTCGGCATGGAGGGCCGCCGTCCGTCTAAGGGTTCCGGGGGCCGAGCGAAACAAAAACCGTTATGAGCACGACCCGGTTCAATTGGAATACGGGCTCGTGGTCTAGTTGGTTATGACGCGGCCTTTACAAGGCTGAGGTCGGTGGTTCGAATCCGCCCGAGCCCATGTTTCTGCGACGAACGAAGTGAGTCGAGAAATATCTGTGAGGGCGGGTGGAACCTGACGACGAGCGAGGGAAGCCGAGCGAAGTCGGCGTGGTTCGAATCCGCCCGAGCCCATCAGATTTTGTGACGAACCAAACGGTGAGTCACAAATCTGTGTATCGAGGGCGATTCGAATCAGGGAGCAGCTTCGCTGCGACTGAGGTTCGAATCCGCCTGAGCCCACTTCTGTGCGAGCGAGCACGAACTCGTGAACGAGGAAGGAATCGAACCCTGCAAGACGAACGAAGTGAGTCTTGCTCTGGTTCGAATCCGCCCGAGCCCTAAAACACCCAAACATCACACAAACCCTTTTACCCAAATACGAACCCACTCCCCTGTAGTGAGCCACCTCGACAAACTCCGGACCCACCCACAACGAACTCTCGCGGTCTTCGCCTACGTAGCCGTCGTCCTCATCGCATCGGTGATTTCGACACCAGCGGGGGGACTCTCACCCATCGGACCACTGGGACTCGTTGGACTCGACAAGTGGCTCCACGCGGTCGGCTACGCGGGGCTTGGGTTCGCTCTCGCGTTCGCGGTGCGTGCGATACGGCTTCGCGAAGTCGGAGGTGCAATCGCGGTCGCCGGAATCTACGGCCTGTGTATCGAATTCGTGCAGGCCGGTCTTCCGTACCGAACGTTCAGTGTGATGGATATGGGTGCGAACGTCCTCGGGGCGATGCTCGGTGGCGTGCTCTGGTACGTCGTCGTCCACAGGGAGAGACGATGGGGGTAGCGTTATCTCGCCTCCAGACAAAAATCAAGTAAGCAGTGAGGGCACATGGGCACGAGACGAATTATCCGGGTACTCGGTCTCGCGGGGCTAGGAATCGTTAGTACGTACTATCTCGCGATTCGGCCGTGGCACAGACGCTGGGGCACGACCAACGACGAAGCAACGGGGTCACTCCCGGGTGACGACTTTGTCAGCGACTACGACACGTCGTCGACACGGGCGATTACCATTGGAGCACCAGCGCGGGCTGTCTGGCCGTGGCTGGTACAGTTAGGGCAGGGCCGCGGCGGGTTCTACAGTTACGAGCGACTGGAGAACCTCTTCGGCTTGGGGATTGACAATGCGGACCGCATCTTGTCGGAGTACCAGCACCTCGATGTGGGTGACGAGGTTCGACTCGGTCCACCGGGGGCGAATGCGCCGTCGTTCCACGTCGCGCTGGTCGACCCAGGGCGGAGCCTCACTTTGAGCGCGCCGGGGTGGGAGACGGGCGAAAGCCCAGCGGTGTGGACGTTCGCGTTGCACGAAGTCACCCCGAACACGACGAGGCTCATCGTGAGGTTCCGCGGGCGCTCCGAGACACTTCGAGAGCGCGTGGTGAACCGACTTATCATCGAGCCAGTTCAGTTCGCTATGGAGCGAAAGATGCTGAAGGGAGTTCGAGAGCGGGCTGAACGAACGCGTGCGAGTGCAACCGAGGGGCGACGGCGTTGACCCAGCGCCGACGGGCGATTCGAAAGTCTTTTTCCTTCGCTCCGGCTTCGGAAGAGTGCGAGCCGCCTTAGCTCAGACTGGGAGAGCACTCGACTGAAGATCGAGCTGTCCCCGGTTCAAATCCGGGAGGCGGCATTTCTGTGATTTCTAACCGACGAGCGAAGCGAGTCGCGTTGAAATCCAGAATGCGACCCGACCGGATTCTGAACCAGGGAGCGAACGTAGTGAGCGAGTGAGGTTCACGCGAACAGAGTGAGCGTGAGCAGGTGAGACGGAGTCTCACCACGTTCAAATCCGGGAGGCGGCCTCAGTTCCTCGGCTCGACACAAGATCACGTAACACCTTCTGGCGTCGCTATTTTTGACTCGGGCTCAGCTACCGATACCGAGAAGAGCACCAGCACTACGAAGTGGAGGCTGAGTCCTTCCAAAAGTGATCGAACGGCATGGCCCGCCAACGGAGAAGGTCTTGCCATTAGGTTACTGGTACTGACGACGTAAGTCGTCGAATAGAGAGAAAACGGGGGCATATCTGTTCAGACCTCCGTCGTATCCGCTGACTGAACGCGATGTAGTGACAGAAAGTCACTGGTGTGGTAATTGCCCGTTTAGTCGACATAGACGAATACACGTGGTTTCTGAGGCGAGCTATAGCAACCGATACTCGCAGTATATCGGTATCTGAGGGTCTGTATATCAAATATCAGCGGCTCTATAGATATGAGTGATTTCGTTGTACGTTCGGCCACATCCCCGGTGGCCCAACCCGTCCGAAGCGGGCGGGTTCGGTGTCACTCACGCAACGGACGCGTGTCGTTGTTCCGTTGGGTGACTGGGGGACAAGACAACCATGCCAAACGAAGACAACATCAAATTATCGAGACGACGGGTGCTCGGAAGCCTCGGTGTCATCGGTGGTGCCGCCGCGCTCGGCGGAGCCGGTACGATTGCCGGCTTTAGTGACGTGGAAGAGAAAGTCGGCTGGCTCGAAGCCGGGAAGATGGACCTCATGCTGGACTACCGTGCCACGTACAAACCGTGGGAACGGTTCGAGCTGAATCCGGACGACCCGCTCCGGGATGGCGACTACACGAATGGCGAGGCAGTCCCAGTCGATGGAGACGACATGACGTTCGTGGTCGGGCAAGCGCCCGACTACCGCGTGGACGACGACGACAACGACTTCGCTAACGACCCCGCTGTTTCCGCACAGCAATGGGCTGAGCTCACGACGTCGGTGGACCCCTGTGCAATCCAAGATGCGGGGAACGACCCAACCGACCTTCGAAAGTTATTCCCCAACAGTGATTTCGGCGACGTCGACGTCTTCGGTTCGCCGACTGTCGATGATACGTACGAGCCAGGCTTCATCGACGGCTTCCAGGGGATGCAAGTCGACCTCTTGGACATCAAGCCCCTCGACGAGGGTGAATGTACCGTTAGTCTCCACGTCTGTGACAACCCCGCGTTCGTCTGGGCTAGAGTGGATTACCACCCTGACGACGACCGTGCTACCGCCGACGCCGAGAACACCATTATCGAACCCGAAATGCCCCAGGACACCGGCTCAGGTGTCTGGGAGTTCGGCGAACTGGACGACTACATGTGGGTCCAACTCTGGGACGATGCGAACTGTAATAACCAGTTAGACGAGGACGAAGTTGTCCTCTACCAGGGTTCGTTCAGGGGACTTATCGAGGAAATGCGCGACGGCTTCCTGCTGAATCCGTTCCAGTCGATCAGTCTTTCGGGAACCGTCGATAGCACTAACGGTACGATCACCCTCGACAGCAATCAGAAGTTCACCGTGAGCGGGAACCCGCAGTGTCACAACCTTAACGACATCGAGGTGGACGGCACGACCTTCGCCGAAGCGGGGATTACCTTCGAGCCCGCCCACGACCTCGATGAAGACGGGGACAACAGTGACGAGATGCGAATCGAGGATATTCCGGGTGTGGGTAAGACGAAGAACTACCCGCACATTGACGGTAGTGGTGACATCGAAGTCCTTGGTATTGGGATCGACTCTAGCGGGCTTCCCACCACGAACCCGAGCGAAGCGGAAGGTGGCGCAGTTGGCATCCAGTTCACGAGCTCCGGCCCCGTTCGCGCGGTCATCCTCAAAGGCGGTGCACAGGGCGCAAGCGCCTACATCGGAGCGGACGCCGGGACGACAACCGCAGACCTCGATGTCGACGTGGACTACAACGACGTTGGCGATAGCAACGTGTTCGACGACGCCCTTGGCTCTGGCCTCTCCGGTGACCAGAGCATCCTCTACACGGCAGAAAACCCGAATGGCAAGCCCGCCGAAATCAGTAACATGAGCTTCTGTCTGTCCGAGGATGCTGACGGCAATGGGAAACTTCCGCCACAGGAAATTCCGCTGTGTATCGACGACGCCTGCATCGCCTACGAGTGGTTCCTCCCGCAGGAACTCGTGGACGACTCCAACGACCGCGGTGGCACGACCGGGCAGGGCTTCACGCAGCTCCCCTCCGACCGGGAGACTGTCACGCGTGCTGACGGAACCACGGTTGATGTCGTGGACGTTGACGGTGACGGAAACATCACGCTGGCCGACGAAATTGTCAATCGCTTCGGTCTCTCTAGTACCGACGACATCGACATCAACGTGGTGCAGACTGACTCCTTCCACTTCCAAAAAGAGTTTGTCGCCGAGCAGTGCCGCCACCACACTGGTGAGACGCCGACCAACCCGTTCTAACTCAAGAACCGCTCTCTAACCAACCTCTTCCGTTCGACCCACACCGGTCTGACCGTCACCACGGTGGTTCGACTCCGCCGGTGGGTCCTTTTGACCGTAGAACTCAATCCATTCTCGATTACGTAGCCTACCACGGAGAGTGGCCGCTCCGGGTTGCACATTCAATCTCAAAAAATGCTGGTTACCTCCGAGAACCCCTGAGCAGGCGAGACGGCGACAAAGAATGTCCCGGTGATGCTCGGCGGGACGGGTTAGGAACTGACCTGCTTCGTCTGCGTGGCGCTGTAGCCGCTCGCGTCGGTGACGGTCAGGGTGAGGTCGTACGTGGCTTTGCCGACGTGCTTGAACTTGAACTTGTCAGTGCCGGATGCGCTTCCACCGCTCACGCTCGTCCGTGCGGAGTCGACAAGGCTACCGGAGGAGTCGAACACCTCGACGAGAACCGAGTCAAGGTCACCGTCAGCGTCGGAGACGCTCCACTTGGCCGTGATTTCGGCGTGTGGGTTCGGCGAGCCAGCCTCAGTCACGCTGTAGCTGTCGATAGCCGGGGCGTTACCGCCCGAGCTACTGTCGGTCGTAAACGTGATCGTGCTCCCGGTGTCGGTGTCGCCGTCGCTGGCGTCCGCGACGGCGCAGAATTCGTAGTCGGTACCGCTGGAGAGTCCCGAAATCGACTCGCTGTACGAACCGGTCGAAGAGAGCGTCTGCGCGCTCGTCTCCGTCCACGTGCTGGTCCCGCTCTCGCGGTACTTGAAGGCACAGTCCGCCGAGGATGCTCCGCCGAGGTCGGTCAGGTCACCGTTGAGCGTGACCGAAGAGGTGCCGACGCTCGACTCCTGGTCGGTGGCGACGGCGACGCTCGTGTCGCTAGTCGAGGTGGTGAACGAGACCGAACTTCCGGTGTCAGTGTCACCGTCGCTGGCGTCAGTAATCGCGCGGTACTCGTAGTCGATGCCCGTGGAGAGGCCGGAGATGTCCTGACTGAACGAACCCGTCGAGGAGAGCGTCTGAACGCTTGTGGTCGACCACGAACTCGTTCCACTTTCGCGATACTCGAAGTAGCAGTCGGCCGACGACGCGTTGCCGAGGTCGGTGAGGCTACCATTGAGCGTCGCCGAGGAGTCCGCGACGTTGGTCGGCGAGTCCGTCGTGACTGCGGGCGGGTCGTCGGTCGTGGTGAACGTCACCGAACTCCCGGTGTCGGTGTCGCCGTCGCTGGCGTCCGCGACCGCCCGATACTCGTAGTCGACGCCGTCCTCGAGTCCGGAGACGGATTGACTGAACGTGCCTGTCGAGGAGAGCGTCTGGGTGCTCGTCGTCGACCACGTACTCGTTCCGGTCTCGCGGTACTCGAAGTAGCAGTCGGCGGAAGACGCCCCACCGAGGTCGGTTAGGCTGCCGTTAAACGTGACAGAGGTCTCTCCGACACTGCTGGCGCCGTCGGTCGAAACGGCGACGTTCGTATCGCCCCCGCCACCGCCATCAGACGCGGCGTTGGCAGCCGCCTCGGCATCGACGAGGCCGTAACCCTGCGCGTCGCTCGACAGCCCGATGTCTTCGGCGGTATCCTGGAGTATCTGCCGCGCCTCCGTGTTCGAGTGACCGTGAGCCATCACCAGTCCACCTACGCCCGAGACGTGCGGGCAGGCCATCGACGTACCCGACTTAGTGCTGTAGCCGCCGGGAACCGTCGAGTAGATGTAGGTGCCGGGTGCGGCGAGTTCGACCTCGTCGCCGGTCGAGGAGTACGAGGCGATCGAGTCGTCGCTGTTCGTCGCGCTGACAGCGACGACTGTCGAGTACGCCGCAGGATACCGGACGCAGCCACTACATCCGTCGTTACCGGCCGCGGCCACCAGCAAGACGCCCTTGTCGTAGGCGTACTGGCAGGCGTCCTGAAGTGTCGAGTAGCTGTCGGACGCGCCGAGACTCATGCTGCCGACGTCGTACCCTTGGTCGGCAGTCCACTGGATTCCGTCGGCGAGTCCGGAGACACTCGCGTAGCCGTCGTCACCAATTACCTTGACTGCGTGGAGCGTCGCCTCGGTGCTACCTCCGACGACACCCTCAGTGTTGTCAACAGCGCCAGCGATACCCACACAATGTGTCCCGTGGCTGTTGTCGTCGTCCCACGGTTCGTCACAGCCTGAGCAGGTTTCGACTGCGTACCCCGTCCCGAGGTTCGCTTGCAGGTCGGGGTGGTCGCTGTCTATTCCGGAGTCGATGATAGCGATGTCGGCTCCTTGGCCCGTCTCCCCATTAGAGTGGGCGACGTCCGCGTCGATGCGGTCGACGCCCCACGGGAGCGACTCGCCGATGGCCTCGACTTGTCCGTCGGGTTCGACATATCGAACGCCCGCGTGGTTCCGCAGTGCGTCAAGCGCCTCCGGCGGGAACCGGCCGACGACCGCCTGCCCGATGTCGCCGAAGTCCAATTCGTTGACGACCTCCTTCGCGCGCCCTCGCGCTGCACGCTTACCACGTTTGGATTTCGTTCCGATGATGTGCCGTTCGGCCGAACCGTCTGCGGGTTTTTTTGCTATTGCTTCATTCGAAATCAACGCCCCGGAAACCCCGACACCGATACCCTGGAGGATTCTCCGTCTGGTTAGCGTATTATCTATCAGGCTCATTTACTATGTGGTTCTATTACGCGGATTAACGGGACATAAATCCATCCAATTATCCACTATATTAGTGGAATATTTTCATATGCTAGCCGTTAAGTCTTATATTAGACATATTCTGATATTCCTGTCTTTAAATTTTAAATATACTTAGTCTCCAGTATTTGACAGAGAATGTACGAGTATGATTCGACCGAGGAGAGCCAAAGAGTGGTTAAACAATCCTGTGGGGAGTAATACAAAGGTGTTAGAATTCATTGATAATTGAACTATTAACGTGGGGGGTAGTCCCTTGTCTCGCTCCAGGTTCGGAGTGAAACGGGAGATTAAAACTGCGTACCGGTGAATAGGATTACTCCGCGTACTGTATCGTATTGTTTCTCGAGACGCTCACATCGCGCCAAGAGTCGTTGACCCCCGCTTGGACGGTTACGGTATAGTCGAGTCCGTCCCCGCTGTCAACGCTGCTGTGGTAGCTCGTGTTGCCACGGAGCGCGATAGTGAGATTAGTTGAGTCAGCCGGTGTGAAGCCGTCTAGCCCGTCGAGGTCGGCCTTGGAGGCGTCGTGGAGGTCGACAATGCCGTTCCCGTTCGTATCAGTTATCCGTGACCCAGTGAGGTCCGTCCCGTTGTACTCGAACCGAACGACTTCGAGCGTCTTTGCCGTCGCATTGCCGTCGTTCGTCGACTCGGATTCGGTGTCGTTCTGGTGGTACGAGACGTTGAGATTCACGTAGCTGGCGGTGGACGACGCTTCGATGAGTCCGAGTTGCAGCGTATTGGTAACCTCACCAGTGGCGTTCGTGGGGTGGGAATAGTCATCCCAAGTATCCTCAACATTGGTAGCATCGTTCTGGTCGGTAGTGCTGTCTGCCGTCGCCGGGCCAACCTCTGAGAGTTGCACATCGAACGACCCTGCGCCGAGTTGTGCGTCGAGTTCCTCAGTGTCGATGAAACCAGCCAACGTCCATCCACCCGCGAACGACGCGGTGAACACGACGATGGCGGCAAGCACCAGAAGTATTGTCCTCGGAGAGGGTGCCAGCGTCATCGTTCACCGCCCCGGCTCTTCCGGACGGCACTGATAAGCATCCAAACCTCGGAACCGATGAGAAGCACTGTCGGAACGAGGATGAGGACGACGATACCTGTCGTCGTGTTTGCGAATAGCGTCACGTGCCCAGCGTACGGGATAGTCATCATCACGCGCCCGACGACTGTGTCAGCGGAGACGAGTCGCTGGTCTGGGTCCTCGTTAGCGTCCCCTTTTGTCCGAAAGTACCGGCCGTCTTCCCGTTCGACGACCTCGACGACACGGTGGGTCTGTCGCTGGACGTCACTCCGGCCGGAATCTAATTCGTAGGTGATGACATCGCCGGTTTCGATAGTCGACGCTGGCACGTCGCGTACGATGATGACGTCTCCCGAACTAATCGCCGGTTGCATACTGCCCGTCAACACGGTGTAGCTCTGATCCGCACCGACGAGTTGGGGGACAGCCGTAACGGCAAACGGGAGGACGAGTGCGAGCAGTACCACGACACAGAGGGTGTTGAACAGCGTTTGTTTCGAAGGAACTTTCATCTGAGTCACCTTTCAGGCTGGGGGTTGGCCCTCCCGACCGAGGCGCATCTCGCGGTCGCTGGCAGCGTGGACGAGGGCAGAAACGCTGAACAGAAGTGTGACGATGACAGCACACCCCAGACTGGGGATGAGGCTGAACGGAGGCAGTCCAATCCAGTTCGCGAACACGAACCCGTGACTGAATACCCCGAGACCGGCGTAGTACTTGCTCCAGGAAATCGAATTGTGTGGGACGATGTCGAGATACACTTCGAGCGCTGATGCGTCGTCTGTGGGTTCGATTACTCCCCGTTTCTCGTCGAATATGACGACGTTGTTGTCCACCATCTTCGGCAGATGTGCTTGCCTGAGCGCAGTGTATACGCGCATCCGCTCCTTGTATGTTACCAAGTCGCATCTCGTGTTGTTCTCCCACGCAGCGATCTGCGTCGAGAGCTCTTTGAGTGTGACCGGCTGTTCCTGTTGAAAGAGATAGTGTAACACGTGGCGGCGGCGCTCCGAGCTGAGTGTCTCGAAGACAGTTTCCTGTGTCAATTCTTCCGTCGGTTCGGAGGGCCCGACTGACTCAGCTGCCCAGTCCGCTACTTTCTCGACAGACATAGTCATCTAAAGCCCCGCTGGTAGCTACGCGAAGCTCTCGTTCTACTCGTCTGGTCTGACGAGAAACGACAGGGTCCGCACTCTGTTCGCGTGATTCGACGGTGCTGAATCATTACGAGAACCCAGACCGTACATAGTCATTGTAAGTATTGTAGTACCGCCGCGTTAGACCTTAATTGAATTTAGAATACGAACTAGCTGAGTTAGTTAGTACAATTGTATTAAAATGATGGGGAAGCGCCATAACAGAGTTGACCAACCGTGATTACGACGGGGTGTGCTTCTCTGACACGTTTACAATCGGCCGAAGCCCTTTCATCGGAGCTTGGCGTCGAGACCCATCGATACCGACCCGGTATTACCGTATTTGCAGTAGCCGATAATCAATAATTGTCTGATAACCATAACGAGCCGTCCTTAATCCGATACTACTGCTTTTGGACACACTGTTGCAGACGCTGGTGTGACTGCCTATCCACGGAGTATGGAAGTGTTCGAGCTGACCGCTCACCTCTACAGAGGTGCGATAGCCGTACCAGTAAGAAGAGACCATGCCACCAACGGAAGGCTGTGCCAGAACGGGAGGAATCGCGTCTCTGGGGTCACATTTCTCGGAGGATAGTAGCGAAACACGGCAACTGAACCCGTGCCACGTCACCAAAGTAACTCGGCGGCGAGAAGTACCCCGATTTCGGGATGAGTCCAGTGTATACCGAAGACGACTCGCCATTGATTTTGCCAGCGGTCTCAGCAACTGTAACTCGCTTCGATGTTGCCGGGGATTCTCAAACTTCTTAATGAGATAGATTCATCTCTGAAATTTTGTAAGCTACACATAACAATACGTCTAATTTGCTAATTTGGACTAATGAAAAGAACCTCAGACCAACGCAGCACTTGGCCGTTACACAGACGGTCTGCGCTCAAGTTGACTGGCGGGGTTCTCCTCGCGAGTATGCTCGGTAGCCAGGCCGGAGCAACGCACACAAAGACAGGAACACACCGGGAATACCGTGTGAAACAGGGCGACCGTGAATTCGAAATCGGCCTGCTCGCGGGTGACACGCCCGTGAAGGAACTCTACGACCTCCGGATTCCGGACTGGTATAGTGGCGACAATGGGGCGACGGACCCCGGGGAAGGGCCATACTACGAATCGCTCGGTCTGGGATACCTGCTGGAAGAACCGTCGACGGTGCTGTTTCTCTACGACGGGCCGGATGGGCTCAGTCTCGTCGCGCTCCACGGCGGGTCCAGTGACGGTGGGTCTGTCACGTGGCGGCTCACTGGCGTACCCACCGATGCGGACTGGCTCGTGAAAGACGACCTGTACACCTATCCGGATGGTGAACCGGCTGACTCGAACTACGACCGGTGGAACGTGAGCGGCAGCGACCACGTCATCGACTGGACGTGGCGGGGAGGTCGAACAGACGGCGGCGTTCTCGGCTACCTCTCCGGTGAGTTCGAGATTACCATTCACCCGGCATACAACGCCGCTGCAACGCTCTACGGGCAGTACTACTCTGGAGAGGTCACCACATGGCACGTCCTCTCCGGCGGGTGGGATTCACTGATGCGACAGTCTCTGAACCTCCACGAGACAGTGACGATTACCTGTGAAATCGTCGAAGACTTGGACTCCCCGGAGAGTCCGGAGTCACCAGCGACGCCCGAAGATCCGAAAGATGGAGAAGACGGGGATGGCTCGAAAGACTCCGAGAAAAGAAAAGGCGAGAGAGATAACGACAACGACGACAAGGGCAAAAAGAAGGAGAAGCCGGAGTGGAAAAAGGACCGCGACGAGGCACGCAAAGAGCGGAAAGAAAAGCGCGACGAGTGGCAAGAAAAACGCGACAACGGAGAAGACGACTGGAAGGAAGCCCGCGACGAAGCACGCAAAGAGGCAAAAGAAAAGCGAGACGAGTGGCAGGACAAGCGTGACGAGTGGCAAGAAAAGCGAGACGAAGAAAAAGGCGAGCGCGAGGAGGAGAAAGACGACCGTGACGACAAAGACAGGGAAGACGACGAAGACAACGACGAGGACGACGAAGACAACGACGACGATTCACAACCGCGACGAGGACGAGGAAACGCACGGGGACAGAGGCGTGGCAAGGGACAAGGAAAAGCACGGGGACGGGGACGAAGGAAGGACGACAACGACGAGAGCGATACTGATGACGACGATGACGACTAAGTCGTCGACCAGAACGACCGTATCGATAGACTAGGGCCTAACCAGTCGCTGTTCCCAGATTCCCGCGGAAGACGCGCAAGTAACCGGTCTCACTCTGTTTTCGGAAGTCTGCGGTGCAAGCGTGAAGTGACCTTCAGTCCCGAAGTTCCATGTAGCCGAGTGCTTCCAGTTGCTCGCGGTCCACGTCGTCTTTCGGTGCCCGAGGGGGGTTGACCTCGCGCGTGACGAGATGCTCGGGAATGCGGTCGCGGAGTTCCGCAGCGACTGCCGGGTTGTCGTCGATAACGTTCCGTTGTTCGTCTGGGTCGGTCCGAATGTCGTAGAGTTGATCTCCTGCCTTGCTCGCGATGAGTCTCCATTCGTCGGTGCGGACGGCGACCGCGGGAGCGATCTCGTTGGGTTGCCCCAGCGAAAACACCGTCCGGTCGTCACCCTCGAAGAGATGTGTCCCCTCGAATTCGGGGTCAATCGAATCTGAGAGGTGGAACGACGTAATCGTCGGCGCGAGGTCGAGGAGTTCTCTCGTCTCCGAGATTCGCTCAGGAGCATCGACCGTCGGTGTCTTCACGATAAGCGGCACGTGAGTGAGTTCGTCGTACGGGTAATTCCGATGGAAGAAGGCCCCGTGTTCGCGGAATTCCTCGCCGTGGTCACTCGAAAACAGGACGTTGCACTCGTCCCAGAGACCGAGGTCTTCGAGTCCATCGAATAGTCGGTCGAGGTGTCGCGAACAGTATCGGACGTCGGAGTCGTAGAGGTCGACCAACAACTGTCGCTCCTGTTCGGTGACATCCGCCGGTTGCAACCCGGCTTTCTTCATCAACGCCTTGATTCGGTCCTCTCCGAGCGGTGCATCGAGATACGCTGGGTCGTCATCGTGGACACCATAGGGACGGTGAGCCTCCATATAGTGAATCCAAAGGAAGAAATCCGACTCGGCGTTCGAATCGAGCCACGATAGCGCCTGATCGGTCACTTGTTCGGCGCTTGTGTAGCCCAGATACTGGAATCCGCCGTCTTTGAACAGGGCGTTGTACGGCTTCCGTAACGCATTGTAGAGGCGTTCGCTTCCGTGCTGTTGGAGGAGTTTACTAATCTTCGTCGCCGGACGGTTGATTTGGTGTCGAAGCTCTTCGAGAAGCGTCCGTTCGCTGGTTGCCTTCTCGTGGTACGAATCTCGACCGAGGTCAATCGTCTCACCGAATCGAAAGTCACCATCGACGAGTCCGATTCCGGTCTGTGTTCCTACGACTGCTGTCTTGGTCTCTCCTTCCGCGGAGAGTATCGATGCAATCGTCGGGAACTCGTCCATTGCTTCGTATGCCAGATGGTGCGAGGTCTGGAACGACGGAATCGAGATGCGCGTGTACGGACCGTTCGAAAACGCGTGTTCGAACACTGTGCCCGCCTCGGCCAATCGGTCCACTGCGGGCATCGTGTCTCGCTCGTAACCATACTGTGCGAGATGGTCCGCACGCAGCGAATCGACTGTAACGAGGAGGGTTTGCATTGATTGGGTATTTGTCCATTCAGTGTGACAAAAATCTATCTATAGATTGCCACTTTTCGAGGTGTAAGCCCGTACAAAAGCTGACTTGACTGGGCACCTCGAAGGGTTCATCCGCACACCCCTGACGCCATCTTCAGAAGACTTATGCGCATGAGGTCGTTGGATTCAAAGGCAATGGCGAAAGGTAAGGTTGACTTCTTCAACGACACTGGCGGTTACGGTTTCATCTCTACTGACGACGCGGACGACGACGTGTTCTTCCACATGGAAGATGTTGGCGGCCCGGACCTCGAAGAGGGTCAGGAAATCGAATTCGACATCGAACAGGCCCCTAAGGGCCCGCGCGCGACGAACGTCACCCGCCTCTAAGCAGGTTTCCGTTCATCCGCTGTAACTTCACAGACTGACGAATTTTCTTCCGTTTTTCACCCTCGTGAGCGACTGCGTCGCAGCGAGTTGTTCCAGAAATTTGTGAGTCATTGACACGCATTCGGAAGGATTAACCGTCCGTGGGGACGTTATACAAAGGCAATGGCGAAAGGTAAGGTTGACTTCTTCAACGACACTGGCGGTTACGGTTTCATCTCTACTGACGACGCGGACGACGACGTGTTCTTCCACATGGAAGATGTTGGCGGCCCGGACCTCGAAGAGGGACAGGAAGTGGAGTTCGACATCGAACAGGCCCCTAAGGGCCCGCGCGCGACGAACGTCACGCGCCTGTAATTCGCGAACACAGACGAACCGATTTCTGAGAATTTTTTACACCTCCTGAGCGACGCGTCGGTTCACACCTGCGGCCGCCGCGAGAGGTAGAGCCCGTCAACATCAGGAACCCCTCGAACCCAGAAGGCTCTTATCTCTCCGCAGTTGTGCATCAGATGAACAACAATGTCTGACGACGGGGAGCGTGAGTCGTCGGGAGGCCCGCTCGATTCACATATCGGAGCGGGCGTGTTCGACGAGACGATGGGTCCCGGTTCGTCGTTTGCACACCTCTACCGTGGAGAAATCCACCGCATGAAGTCGTGGCGCGAGCGACTGGACCGTACGAGCAACTGGGCGATTACGTTGATGGCGGGTATCCTGACGTGGTCGTTTTCCGCACAAACGCATCCCCATTACAACATCCTCCTTGGGGTAGTGACGCTGTGTATCTTCCTCGCTATCGAGGCGCGGCGATTCCGCGCGTACGATATCTGGCGCTCTCGGGTGCGGATGTTCCAGCAGAACGTGTTCGCGTACGCGCTCGACCCCGAGGGAGGTGTCGTCGACGAGGACTGGCGGCAGAAACTCGGTGAGGACTACCGCAAACCGAACATGAAGATACCGTTCGAGGAGGCCTTGGCCCATCGTCTTCGGCGGGTGTATCTCCCGCTGTTCCTCGTGATGCTCGCCGCGTGGGTCATCCAACTGACCGCCTACACGGATAGCACGACATTCGTCACCAGCGCTGGAGTCGGGACCATCCCCGGAAACATCGTCGTCGCCTTCGTTGCCGGGTTCTACGCAACGCTCATCGGAATCACGTTCCGACCGAGGGAATGGCACGTCAACGGCGAACTCATCCCGAGCGATGTGACGGGGTGGGAACAACCCGAGTACGCCGATTCGTAGCGCGGGATTTCGAAATGGTTTTTGTGTCCCTGTGCATCTGTCGAGTTGCGCCGCCTTAGCTCAGACTGGGAGAGCACTCGACTGAAGATCGAGCTGTCCCCGGT
>NZ_JBZRPK010000477.1:0-5363 GCF_058382125.1 Haloferax sp. s1 | reverse complement strand
TCGGCGTTGCCGTCGTAGTTGTCCGTGCGCGAGGCAGAGACGTCGTCCAGATCGTAGACGATGAAGTACGTGTCGTTCTCGCCGTCAGCGATGACCGTGGCGCTGGAGCCGTTGATGCCCAGGACCTTCGGGTCGCGGTTCGGACCGGGGTTCGTCTGTTCGACGGTGAGGTTGAACTCGGTACCGTTGAGCGTGTCGAAGTCCTTCACGTCGAAGGCGCCTTCGAGACCCGTCGCGCTGATCTGGTGGACGACGATGTCGCCGTTGGCGACAGCGTCAGATTCCGTCAGGTTCTCGTTCTCGATTGCCTCGTAGAGAGCTTCGGAGTCAGAGAGGTCTTCGCCCGTTGGGGCCGTCCAGACCGTCTGGCTGTCCGTGCTGCGGTCTTCGAGGACGAGCGTCGCAACGTTGTCGGCGTCGCTGCCGGTTGCGACTTCGAGGCCGTAGTCACCAGCGTCGAGGAGATCGCCTTCTGGGATCTCCGTCGTGATGTCGTCGACCGTGTATTCGTCGTCGCTGTCTTCAACGTCGAACGAGGACGTCTTCTTCGGTTCGTACGTGTTGAAGAGGAGCGTGACAACGCCGTCGTCGTTACCGTCTTCGACGGTGACGTTGGCGCTGTAACCGAGGTCGTTGTCGCCGACCGTGATGGTGGCGGTGTCAGTACCCTCGAGGGTGACGTTGAGTTCGGCGATGTCGCCGACCTGTTCGTTGACCACGGTGGACGTGAAGTCGGACGTGGAGTCCTTGGCCTTCGTGACGGAGACCGTGTCGGACTCGACAGAGACGCCCGAGTAGGCGTCAGTCACTTCGACCGTGTAGTCGTCAGCGTCGAGCGTGCTGAGGTTGAAGTCAGCTTCACCCTGGCCGTCGAGCGTGATGGTCTGTTCCGTACCGTCGACCTCGTCACCGTCGCTGTCGATTGCGACGACGTCGATGGTGCGGTCGCCGGCGTGAGCCGAGGCCGTACCTTCGAGGCTGTCGGCGGTGGTGATGTTCAGGTCGTCAATAGAGACATCGAGACCGAGGTCACGGACGTCGACTTCAGCGGCGGACTCGTTGCCACCGATGTTGAAGTCGTAGGAGTCGATTTCCTTGCCGTTGGTGTCGAAGATGAAGACCTGGCTGTGATCGCCAGTGGAACCAGCGAACTGGTAGTTGTTGTCGTCGCTAGTGCCCTCGACTTCGACGGAAACGCCCGTCGAGTCGGTGAGGACTGCGACTTTCGAGCCCTTGTACGCCGTGTTGTTGGAGTTGTTGGCGACGTAAACGGGCGCGAAGGTGACATCTTCCGTGCCGGAGACCGAGTTACCGGAGGTGTCCGTCACGTCGTATTCGACTTCGAGGTCGTCCGTGTAGACCTGCGAGAGCGTGGCGACGAGCTGACCCTTGTTCTTGGAGATGCTCTGCGTCAGGTTCGAGTCGCCCTTCGTGACGTTCAGGTCGTTGACGGTGACCGTCTCGTCGAAGGCAACTTCGACCACGGGCGTACCGTCGTCGTAGTGAACCGCCGAGGTGACCTGCGGTGCTTCGGAGGCCGTGACGGTGAGAGACACGTTCTCATCAGCGACCGTCGAACCAGGCGTGGTGGAACCCTGGTAGGCGGAGACATTGTAATCACCAGCCTCCGCTTCAGCGAGGTCGAAGTCGATGGTGGTCGAAGAGGCGGTTTCATTGATTTCACCGGACTCGAAAACGCCGTCACCGTCGTCGAGCCAAACGGTATAATCACCCGAGCTGCCGTCGTCAGTGAGAGACACCGAGACAGAAGCTGAAGAACCAGCTTCAACGGTGTCACTGCCAACGGAAACGTCAGTAACAGTCGCAGCAGCCGTACCCGTGAACGCGATGGACCCGGCAAAAACCGAGAATACCATCAGCGCAGCGAGCAGGACCGCGCGGATTTGTTTGTTGCTTGTCATTGTTATAGATGGATCTACAAGTGGCGAAATAGCTTTCTGCCCACAGGCCCGAGGGTAGGAACGGGCTAGGGATTACTCGCTGAGATCACCTTGGGTAGGGGTACGAAACCGAGTCACGGGAGACACGGTAAATACTTTGTGGAATGTCTCAGTAGCCGGAGCGTCACGAACTGAGAGTTGTCAATAAAATATTAGCTTCGAGAAGTTACCAGTGGTTGAACATTTACTCCGGCGTCTCGAAGTCGTCGGGGAGAATTTCGATCTCGTGCCCGTCTGGATCTTTGGTGAATGCGAACATGTCGTCGCAAGATTCGGGGTCACGGTACTCTTCCGCTTCGCGCTCCATGAGCGTCTCCCAGTATTCGTGGAGGTCGTCAGCGCGCACAGCGAGGTGTCCCCACGCGTCGCCCATATCGTAGGTTCGGCCGTCGTAGTTGTAGGTGAGTTCGACCGCCATCGCCTCCTTTGCTGCGCCTTCGGGCTTTACGAAGTAGTTTGCGAAGGTGTCTGACTCCCAGCGACCGGTGTGTTCGTACTCGAACTTTCGAGTCCAGAAGCCGAGCGCTTCGTCGGCGTCTTCGACGCGAACCATCGTGTGGTCGAGACTCCACTTGGCACCGTGGTCTCGCTTGACGATTTCGACTTCGTGCCCGTCGGGGTCCTTGACGAACGCGTAGCGGCCGCCGCAGGACTCAGGGTCGCGGTAGTCGTCGACGCCTTCGTCCATGAGCTGCTGGTACGACGATTCGAGTTCGTCTTCGGGAACGCGAACGGCGATGTGTCCCCAGGCATCTCCCATCTCGTAGGTGTGGTCACCGTGGTTGTAGGTGAGTTCGAGGACGGCACCCTCCTCGTGGAGGTCTTCGGGACCGAGATAGACGTTGGTGAACGTATCGGCTTCCCAGCGACCTTTCTCCTCGTAATTGAGGTGGGTCGTATACCAGTCGAGCGCCTCCTCGAGGTCTTCGACACGGAGCATTACGTGGTCGAGAGTTCCGGACATACCCAACAGGTGTGACGCACTGGCGAAAAAGCGTACCGAACGCGGAACTCCCCGTCCATGGTTGGCACGGGGTGTTTACCCAGGGATTTAGTTCGTTACGTGTCGCATAAGTACTCAGCGCGATTACGATTCGGCTGTGCTCCCGGTCCCCAACCCTGTCCGACTCCTCATCCTTGGTATCGGACTCGCGCTCTCCCGAGTTGGCCTGCTTAACCGTGAGCGTGCAGTCCGGACTGTCGACCTCGCGTGGCCCCGCATCGTCACCGGTATCGCCCGCATGTCGAAGAACGCTGTCGACGTGGCGATGGTTGGTATCGCCTCGGGAACAGTTGCAATTACTGGGGTCGGGTTCGCCGGACCGTATTGGGGACTCGCATTCGCCCTCGGCGGCGGCATCGCTGGCGGGACTATCGCGCTCGTCTCGCAACGCTTCGGCGCAGACGCGATTGATGAACTGGGACTTGCAGTTCGGTCGAGCGTGCTTCTCACCGTTATTGTAACGCTGCCAGTCACGGCCGTCTTTTGGCTGTATCCGACAGCGCTGATTTCACTTTTGAGCAACAACACCGAGGCTATCCAACTCGGGGCAACCTACCTCCGAATCGTCGGTCTCGGCGTTCCATTCGCCGGACTGAATCTCATTGGCAGTCGCGTGCTCGTCGGGACCGACGACGCATACACGGCGATGATTCTTCGCGCGAGCGGCGCAGTCGTGAACATTGGTCTCAACGCGGTACTCATCTTCGGCCTCAATCTGGGCGTCAAAGGTGCAGCACTCGGGACGGTTCTCTCCAACGTTGTCGTCACTAGCGCGTTCATCATCGGACTCTCACAAGGGTCGCTTCCAGGCGTCGGCGAGTTCCCCGTCACCATCGACCCCTTCGGCGAATTTCTTGATTTCAGTACCCTCGTCGACCTCATTACAATCGGAGTTCCCGTAATGGGTCGAGGACTCGTCTGGACCGTCGCGGAGTTCCCGATGCTCGCCATCCTCGATAGCTTCGGTCCGAATGTGGTTGCGGCGTTCGTCATCGTCCGGCGTATCTGGGGGCTGATGAACACACCCGGATGGGGCTTCGGACTAGCATCTTCGAGCCTCGTCGGACAGGCACTCGGCAAAGATGACGAAGAGACCGCCGAATCCTACGGACGGGAGGTGATTCGATTCGCCGTGGCGACCTACGTCGTCTCCGCGGTTCTCGTCGCTCTGTTTGCCCGCCCGATTGTCCTCGGGTTCGTCAAGAATGCAAGCGACCCAGCGGTGCCGATTGCCGTCAACTTGGTGTACGTCGCCTGTTTCGCCGTCATCTTACAGGGAGTCTCCGGCGGGGCAGCGGGGCCGCTCGACGCCAGCGGAGACACCGCGTGGACGTTCGGAAGCCAGTTCGTCGGCATGTTCCTCTGTTCGATTCCGCTCACGTACATCGGGTCTGTGACTTCACTCGGAATCACCGGACTCTATCTGGCGTTCGTCGCCGAGACAACGATTCCAGCAACGTTGAACTACTATCGCTTCCGGACGGGAACGTGGAAAATCGTCAGTAGGGGCTACCGACCCGAGGCTGTCGCAGACGACTGAAGCGTGTCGCTGGGGCTTGGTCACCTGTTTTATCTTAGCCGCTTGCTTTCAGCCAGTTTCATCCTGTCGTCTGCGTCTTCCTTTGGACTCAAAACGTACGGTGACAACGTAGTGAGAAACTCGCGTACCCGCGCGTGGGTCTCACATTAACCGTCGATTACGAATCCGACGCAACCGTGTGCGACCGATAGAGGTAGGCTGCAACAGCCCACAAAGCGAGTGTCCCGACCGGCCACGCAGTTCGACCCGGTTGAACGGAAAACCCGCGAGCGACCTCTAGTTGCGTCACGCCTGCGAGTACGAGACCGGCGACCGTGATTCGAATATCTGAACGTCCGAAGACGTACCCGGAAACGACGCTCCCAAGCGAGACGAGATAACAGACGACGCCGAGAGGCCACGCGAGGATGTAGTCGGGGAGTCCAACCGTGAAGCGAAAGAGGAAGTCGATAACCGTTGTGACGCTCAGCGTGGACGGCGTAACGAGTCCCCAGGGGAAAAGCAGCGTTGCTGAGCCAGTCGCAAACGTCTGAACGGACCAGGGGACGAACCCGAGGACAAAGACGAGGAGTAGTTCGGTGTACCGTCGAACGACACGTGCGTTGGATTGTTCCGACGGATTAGTCGTCACCGCTGGGCGATGATGCGAAGCACGTCTTCGTCCGCCAGTACGTGGTCACGCCCGACCTGTTGGTCGTCGTGTTTCGCACTTGGCCCAGAGACGCGAGCGAACCGGAAGCGTTCGTCGAGTTTGGCCCCTAACTTGTGAATCGCGTCGTCGATTGTGTCTCCTTCGCGGAGGATAAGCGGTTCCTCGTAATCGACGCCGCGTCCGGGTTTGTCCATGTAAATTCGGATA
>NZ_JBZRPK010000478.1:0-5422 GCF_058382125.1 Haloferax sp. s1 | reverse complement strand
AAGAGACGGGTACTACCCGTACCTCGCGATGCTGGCGATTCACATCATCCTCTCTATCGTGTCGGTTCCGGTCGTGCTCTACGCACTCGTCCTCGGTCTGACTCACTCCGAGCGCGAACTTCGGACCGAGACGCCACACCGGAAGGTCGGCCGCATCGCCGCCGGTGCGTGGCTCGTCTCGCTCGCGCTCGGCGTCGTAACCTACCTCCTGCTCAATCAGATCTACAGTTGGGAGTACGTCGCCTCGGCGGCGGGCACCCTCGTCGCCCCGTTCGTCGGTTTCTGAAGTCCGCCCGCAAATCCGGACACTTCCCTCGAATCGCGGCCACGAAAGCTGTGGATTTTTATCGCGGCACGTAGTGGCGGCGAATATGCGAGTCGCGCTCGTCTCGATGTACACGACACACCACGAAGAGACGGGTGCAACGAGACGGCTTCGGCGGACGGCGGAACTCCTCGCCGAGCGCGACCACGACGTATTCGTCTGCTGTGCCCAGTGGTGGGACGGCGAGGTCGTCGAGTTCAAACAGAACGACGTGACTTACTACCGCGTGACTGAGACGCCGTCGTCCGGTCGATTCGCTTCGAAAGTTCCCTTCGTCCTCCGCGAAATCTCACCCGACGTGATTCAGGTGGCGAGCTATCCACCGTCGCACGTCACGGCAGTCAAAACTGCGGCACGGTTCCTCCGAACACCCGTCGTCGCCGACTGGTGGAACCGTGACAGCCGAGGCGGGTCGCGGGCATACACCCGCGCGGCCAAAGCACCGAACGCCGTCTTGGTCCCCTCCGAGATGGTCCGCACGCAGGTCCGCGAGTTGGGCGCGTCCACATCCGCGACGCGAGTCGTGCCCGAACCCATCAACATGGACCTCGTCCGCGAGGCCGACGCCGAAGAACGCGCAGACGTGGTCTACGCGCGCGAACTCGACGAGCACGCGAACGTCGAGAGCTTCCTGCTCGCGCTCGCGGAACTCCGAGACAAGGGCTGGTCTGCGGTCGTCATCGGCGACGGTCCGGAGCGTTCGACCGCCGAGCAGACCGCCCGCGACCTTCGCATCGACGACAGAATCGAGTTCGTCGGCGAACTCCCGGCTGACGAGGCGGTGCCGATTATGAAGGGCGCGCACGTCTTCGCGCAGACGGCGACGGTCGAGCCCTTCGCGACGAACTTGCTTTGGGCGCTCGCCTGTGGCTGTGTGAGCATCGTCGAGTATCAAGCCCGGTCGTCGGCCCACGAACTCGTAGAGGGTCGCGAACGCGGGTCGCTCGTCACCAGCCCGCAGGAACTTGCGGACGAAATCGTTGCTGCCCGCGGCTTCGACCACCAGACGGTAGACGAGGACTACGCCCGCTACGACTTCCGGCACGTCGTCAACGAGTACGAGTCGGTGTACGAAGCGGAAATCGACGATTACGGCTTCTTCTGGGACGGACGGCGGTCGATTTCGAGACGTGAGTAGCTGTCCCGGAACAGCGCCCCCGCTCACGGCCGGTAAAAAACGAAGAAACGCGACGACGAGATTAGTCCTGAATGTCGTAGTCGCCGCCGTACTTCATGAAGAAGTACGCGAGACCGAGCGTTGCGACCATCGCAAAGCTCGTTGCCACGCCGAGCGCCTTCGCGCTGCCGGGGACTCGCGGGAGATTTGCGCCACCGCCCCCACCGACTTCGACGGTTGCAACGTCGCCACCGACGGCGACTGCGCCGAGCATGCCGAGCGTCTGGTGCGGGGAACAGTAGTACTTCGAGATGCCGGCGTCACCCTCTTCGAAGGTGTACTCGTAGGTGGTGCCAGCCTCCTTCACGGGCGCACCAGAGTCGAGGCTCGCGGGGCCTTCTTCCATCTTGATGTTGTGGGCACCGCCCTCACCGGTCCACTCCCACGTCACGGTCGTCCCGGGGTCGATCCAGACGCCCGCCGGTGAGAACGAAAGACCGTCTCCCGCGCCGACCTTGATGGTCACCTCACTCTGTCCGCGGAGGTCCTCGTAACCTCCATTGACTCCGTCGAGGTAGCCGCCGAAGTCAGGTTCTTCTGTTTGCGCCGCGGCCGTGCCAGAAGTGGCGGCAACCGCCGCGCCGCCAGCGGCCGCCCCGAGGAACGCCCGCCGAGACATATCCACGTTGCCGTCGGTCATGTCCGCCGCTTGGTGTGGGCCTGTAGTGAATACTTTGGTTCGCGTCCGTCGTCCGAGGGAACCCGCGCCTCAATTTGACGGGTCCCCACCGTCGTTTGATGGGGCGCTCTTGTGACGACCGAGTTAGAGCGTGTAGTCGAACTCGCCCGTCTCGCTCTCCAAGAACGCCGTCAGGAGGTCGATGTAGGCGACCACGTCGTCCTCGTGGACGCTCTCCGTGACGGTGTGGAGGTAGCGCGTCGGCATCGAGATGGCACCGACCGGCTTTGCGCCGTAGGTGTTCTGGAAGCCACCGGTGTCCGTGCCGCCAGCGGGGAGCAGCTCCATCTGGTAGTCGATTTCGTTCGTTTCGGCCACGTCGCGCAGGCGACGGTGGATTTTGGGATTGGCGATGGCGCTGGAGTCTTTCAGTTTGATACCGGCACCTTCGCCGAGCTCGGTGACGAAGTCTGCCGGGTCGAAGCCGGGCACGTCGTTTGCGACGGTCGTGTCGAGACCGAGTGCGAGGTCGGGGTTGAGGTCGACGCCGAGTGCTTGTGCGCCGCGGAGGCCGACTTCTTCCTGCACCGTTGCTGCGAAGTGGATGGTTACGTCAGGGTCCTCGATGCGCCGGGCGGCTTCGAGCATAGCGAACAAGCAGACGCGGTCGTCGATGGCCTTGCCCGTGATGTGGTCGCCCATGCGGACGGTCGTCTGTTCCATCGTCACGAGGTCGCCGACGGAGACGGTCTCTTTGACCGTCTCGGCGGGCAGACCGACGTCGACGTACGCGTCTTTGACCTTCGGGTCCTTCTTCTTCTGCTCCTCGGTGAGCGTGTGCGGCGGGACGGAGCCGATAACGCCCGTGAGGTCCTCGTCTTCAGTGTGGACAGTGACGCGCTGGGCCTTCAGGACGCGGGGGTCCCAGCCGCCGAGCGCGTCGAGTTGGATGAAGCCGTCGTCGTTGATGTGGCGGACCATGAAGCCGATTTCGTCCATGTGGGCGGCGACGGCGACCTCGTAGTCACTTTTGCCCTCGATGGTGCCGACGACGTTGCCCATCGGGTCGACACGAACGCGGTCCGTCGTTTCTTCGAGGTCCTCGCGGACGAGCGCGCGGATACGGTCCTCGTAGCCCGGGACGCCACTGGTCTCGGTGAGTTGCTTCAGTCGGTCGAAATCAAAGTCCATGAATTTGCATGAATTGCCGTTGTAGATAAGTCCATCAGTCCCGGGCGACCGTGCCGCCTCTCACAGACTGGGGGTGGGCACGCTTGTGACGGAAGGGTGGCATGGTGGACTCTCCGGCGAACTCTATCTGAAAGCCCATCGTCGTGTGTCTACAGGTCACTCTCCGGTGACGGCGGGGCCGCGACGGGACGTTTTGGTAGCGACCCAGCTACCGACAAACGCTCCGAGCATCCCGAACGCACCAGCGAAAACGACGATGACGACCGTGACGAACAGTATCAGCATCGCTTGCACGACGCCGAACCACGCTGGCTGGTCTAACCCGGCGATGTACGGGAACACTCGGTGTGAATGCCAGACGAGTGGAAGCGCCCCGACAATTCCGGTTCGGAACCCGACGCCCGAGGCGTCTCCCGACCCATGTTCGAACAGGAATCCACCGACGAAACTGGCGAGGAGCACGGGACCGAGTGGGAGACTCCCCGGAGACGACTGCCAGGACGTGACGAACACGTACCACGCACAGACGCCGCCGACGGGGAGCGCATACGCCCACGGATGGTCTGTGAGCGTGCTGTGAAGGGACTGGAGGGACATGAGTAAAGAATGACATCCTATCGTGATAACTGTGTAGCAAGTACACGACCGAGACCCTATTGCCCGTCTCCGGGGACCCTTTTCACATCCCCACGCTATTCGAAGTCAACCCGTGCTGTCGTGGGGAAACTACCAATCTGTTTTTGGTTGTTCCGGAATATTTTTCCACATCAATGCGTAGATAGATAGTATGTCAGACGCTGAATCTCAACTCCGCGAACAGTTCATGGATGCGTTCTCGAATGCAAGCTTCCCCGTGGACAACCAGATGTCGCTCGTCCCCGCTCTCCCGAACGGTCCGGGCACGAAGTTCGAAGCCGGCGACACGACCATCACGGCGATGGAACTCGCCGCAAAGCTCGGCAAGCACCAGGAATTCCCCTACGAAGACGCCGAGAGTCTCGTCGATGACGTCATCGACGGACTCAAGGCTGAAGACATGATTTAATCACGGCACCACGCCGTGACGGATACGAAACGCGTACTCTGGGAACGCTGGGTCGACCGCTTCGTCGACGCTGCAGACCCGACACAACTTTTCGCGACTAACAGTGACGGAACCGTCGAGACTATCGAGTACGGTCGCGACGACCGTCTCATTCTCCGTCGTAGCGAGCGCATGGAGCGCATGCTTCGTGAAGCCGGCGGCCGCGTCGTCGCTGACCACGAGCGACGGAACGGTCGCTACGAGGGCCTCGTCTACATGATGTACACCCTCGACGGCGACGAGGTCGTCCCGCGATACCTCGGTAAGTGCGGGAAATTCGGTGCCTCGGGGACCGACCTCAACAGTAACCTGCGAAGTATCGAGACTAACGACGGGAAACTCGCGCGATGGGGGTACGCCAACGATTACCACTTAGGCGACCTCTCAGCGGTCATCTTCCGCGAGGGTTCGTCACAAAAATACAACCACTGGGTTGCGGAGTTGTTCGACACCACCGACCCACCAACCCTCCGCGAGCCGGTTTACTTCTGGGTCGAACCGTGGGAAGTCGGCACTGAAGGCCCATACCCCGATACTCGACCGTATCTCGAAGAACTGGAGTACCAACTCATCGGCATCGCTTTCGAACTGTTTCCCGAACGGCTCCTGAACACCGAGGGCGTTCCCACGAATCCCGAAGCGTACGCGAAGATGCGCGGGTGGACCGACCGAGAAGAGACACGGCTTTCGGACTTCTGACACCCAAACCGATTTCTCGTCACCGCGTCAACCCTTGTGGTATGCGAACGTACGATATCGAGCGCTACCTGAACATCAGGAGCGCCTACGGAGCCTCCTTCGCACCCGACGGCGACCGCCTCTCGTTTCTCATGGACACGACGGGCGTCCCGCAGGTGTGGACAGTCAACGGACCGGGCGTCTGGCCCGAACAGCGGACCTTCTACGAGGAACGCGTCACCTTCGGGTCGTGGTCTCCCGAGCGACCCGAGTTGATTTTCGGCATGGACAAAGGCGGCAACGAGCGCGAACAGTTGTTCCGTCTCGAACCCGACAGTGGTGTTATCG
>NZ_JBZRPK010000479.1:0-5424 GCF_058382125.1 Haloferax sp. s1 | reverse complement strand
ATCACAACCAGTTCGTGAGGCGGTGACAAGAGTTCGTCGCCTTCTCGCACCGTCCGGGAGGGTCTCTGTCACACTCGAAAAACCGGATTGGAACTCATCAAAAAACCTCCAACACCGTTTTGAGAGTTCAATTGGACGAAACGACCTCGTCTCAGACGACATTAGTATCCAGACCCGTGGGGAAGCCTACGAAGTAGCTGCACCCACAGAAGAGAACCGGTATATCCGGTCCTTGTTCGGTCCCACGTTTCAGACATCCCTCCCTGATTCGGTCGAAAATGCACGGATAGTCGTCCGGATGGACGGGCACATCGTTCAGCGTCGCCCGCTGACTGACCTCGAAAAGGAATATCTTGAATGGTACTCACAAACCACCGACGACCCAACTCATCTAGACCCGGTTCCGATTCAAATCGGCGAACTGACGGCCGAGGACGCCGTTCGTGTAGCGTCTAGCCTCGCGGTCCCGACAGGCTCGTCCAACCGCTTTCAACAGCGGTGTTGATTCGGGTCGCGGCCGCTGGTGATGGAATAACGAGACGGTACGAGGGAAGACCGGTATTGCTCTGGTGTGTGCGGGGCCGCCAACGTGTCGCACAACCAACCACCGATAGCAGTCCAGACGGTGTAGAGTACCACGGTCAGGTGGTCCGTGGAACTCTCGCTGTACTCTTTAGAACTCGAGACCCGACGGGTCGTTACTCGGGGTCAGCGGACTCCGCGGAAGTCCGCTCGGCGGGTCCGGGAGATTGTAGCCGCGAGGAGCTACGTCGTTCGGGCCGTCCGGATAGAACACCGACGCGAGCAGTTGGATGTGGTCGCGTCCCACATCGAGTTCGAACTGGCCGCCGCCGTACAAGGACATGCCGCGAGCCTCGGCGTACTCGATGGTCTCGAAGAGTGACTCGACGGTCCCGAACCGCGAAGGCTTGATATTGAGCCACGACGGTTCGAACGGGAGTTCTTCGACCGACTCGACGCCCGTAATCGGCGCGTCCCACGAAACACGCGATTTCTCGCCGTCGAATAACGGTCGGGTCTCGTCGGTGAACTCGGGGTCTTCTATCACGGCGTCGGGGAATCCCGAGATGATTCGCTCGTAGAGTGCAGGGTCTGCTTCCTGATCGACAGAGGTGTTCTTGTACTGGCCCTTGAGGTCGAGGATGCGGACGCAGTCCCGCTCGGCGAGGGTCGCCACGAGGTCGTCGTCCCACGCCGACGTGGGGTCCAGTTTGAACTCGCAGTCGGGGTCGCGGTCGAGGAGCATCTCGATTCGGTCGGCCGATGGTGAGTCGCCGAGTCGCGTGCTCACCACGAACCGAACCGGGTCGCGCTCGCGACCGAGTGCCGCCGCGAGGTCGGTCCCGTGCTGTCGGAGCGCGAGGTCGAGTCCGGCGGATTCGAGCGCCCAGCGACGGTAGTGCACCGATGTCTCGCGTTCGGGTCCCTTCGTCGGGAACAGGTCCACATCGTCGAGAGCAGCGGAGAAGTCGGCGAAGGAGTCGTACGCCCCCTGAAGGTCAAACACGTCGTCGGGCGCGTCAGCGAGGGCGTCGTGGTCCTCCGAGTCGTACGTTACGTCTTCGCCACGGCCAACGTCGCCGTCGCCGGAGAGTGAGAAGACCGTTGTCTTGCGGAGAAAGTCACTCGACGTGTCGCTCTCGAAGCGGTCGCGGGTGACAGACTCGACGGTGAGCGGCAGGTCAGCCACGCGGTCGAAAAGAGTCATCGAGTGAGCAGTTGGATTCGGAGGCCTAAAAACGTACACGTCGGGCCGGTTGGTGCCGATTCGAACTGTGTTGCGTTTGTGATTCAGACCGCGCCGTGTTCGACCTTCTCTACCCGCGTTGCAAGCGCGAGAAACGTCGCCGCGAATGTCAGTACGACAGCACCGGCGGCGGCGAGTTCGTGGGCTGGCGCGACGTGCTGGACGACGCCGTCGACGATTGGCTCGGCCGGGATGAGCGTGTGGTGGGCCGACCCGACAATGGGGACGAAGTAGTCCACGAGGTCGTTGAAGCCGTACCAGACGACTGCGAGGAGAACGGCACCGATGGGGAACCGGGCGTAGCGCTGGATGAGAAACGCCTCGACGACCATGGCGAGGTGGCTCCAAAAGAGGAAGTTGTACATCGCCCAGTGGAGATACGAGAAGTCGCTTTTGAACACGAGAAGCACGTACGGCGTCCACAACCCGAGTTTGAGACAGCCGAAGAACGCGAGCGCGTTGATATACTCGTTCGACCGCCCGAGTTTCCAGAACGCGAGTGAGAGTGCGATAAAGAGCGTAGCGACGGGGCTATCGGGAACGAGCGGCCACATTACCGTCGGTTCGATGCTGAACTGGAAGCCGTAGTACCAGAACCCGAACGCGGTCCCGACGAGGTTGATGACGACGACGAGCCACGCGATATTGAGTCCGAAATTTTCCAGCCACTCCGGGAGGGGCGCGAGCCACCGCGGCAGATTCGTCGTGGGCGGCAAGTCGTCGTCGCCGAAGAGGCGTCTCGGGTCGTCGAGTATGTGGCGTAATCGCGTCGCCTCGTCCATATACACGCCGAAGTAGGGGGAAGCCAAAGCGGTGCCGGTCTCACCCATGGAGGGGCCGACCGTGCGAAGAACTGACGAGCGGAAGCGATTGCTTAAGTGTACCCGGTCGCAACCCACGGACATGGCTGAGGAGACCGACCTTGAGGAACTCCGGCGTGGGACCGAACTCGTCAAGCGCGGGTTCGCCCAGATGCAGAAAGGCGGCGTCATCATGGACGTTGTCAACGCAGAGCAAGCGAAGATTGCCGAGGAGGCGGGCGCAGTCGCCGTAATGGCACTCGAAGCCGTTCCGGCCGACATCCGCAAGCGTGGTGGCGTCTCTCGGATGGCCGACCCCGAGAAGGTCAAAGAAATCATCGACGCCGTCTCCATCCCGGTGATGGGCAAGGCCCGCATCGGCCACTACACCGAAGCACAGATTCTCGAAGCTATCGGTGTCGACATGGTCGACGAGAGTGAGGTTCTCACCCCGGCGGACAACGAATACCACATCGACAAGCGCGAGTTCACGTCGCCGTTCGTCTGTGGTGCGCGCAACCTCCCCGAGGCGCTCCGCCGCATCAACGAGGGTGCCGCGATGATTCGCACCAAGGGAGAAGCCGGTACTGGCGACGTCAACCAGGCCGTCACTCACCAGCGGACCATCAAAAACCAGATTCGGACGCTTACGGGTCTGAACTTCGACGAGCGCGAGAAGTGGGCTCGCGAGCACGAAGCACCTGCTGACCTCGTCCACGAGACAGCCGAGATGGGTCGGCTGCCGGTCGTGAACTTCGCCGCCGGTGGCATCGCGACGCCCGCCGACGCGGCGCTCATGATGTACCACGAGTGTGACGGTATCTTCGTCGGTTCCGGCATCTTCGGCGCAGAGGACCCAGAGACGATGGGCGAGGCAGTCGTCGAGGCCGTCAACAACTGGGACGACCCCGAGAAACTCGCCGACATCGCCTCCGGCATCGGCAAGGGCATGAAGGGCGAAGCGAACGTCGACATGCCCGAAGAGAAGAAGCTGCAAGGCCGCGGCGTCTAAGCGACTTCTCACTCCACTCTCGTACCGATTTCGACCGCTTTTGCTACGAAACAGTCGTGAGCGCGACGCTTAGATTGTTGTCGCCGAACGACGCGTGACACACGGACCAGTCTCTACAGGTCGACAGTGGTGTCTACAGGTCGGCAGTAATGCGCGTTTTCGAGGTACGACTGTCGGCGGTGTCGGAAAATGAGAATCGTGTTCGTCGCCGACGCGTCCACGTACGCGGGTTCTCTTGGCAGTCTTACGCGAGCGCGCGGGACTTCCGATTCGAGTCGTCTTCCGTCTCTGACTCTTCGCCGAGGAGGACGGTGACCGGCCCGTCGAAGTTGAGCATGACCGTCTGGGTCACGTCCCGAGAGAGAAGCTTCCCTGTCGGCGAGCGGCGGCGACCGGACACGAAGAGGTGGTCGCACGATTCCGCCTCGGCCGTTTCGAGAACCGAATCGACTTCCGGGCCGATGTCGGCGACGACTCGGTAGTCGACATCAAGGTCGTCGAGAGCCTCGCGTGCGAGACGCTTGGCTTTGCGCGTGGCCGACTCGGTTGCCTGGTCGATGCCGTAGACGACATCGGACGACCCGACATCGGCGAGGGCCGAGCGCGTGCGCTCGAACTCCTCGTCGGGGAGGACGGTGAGGACGACGAGTTCCGCTCCGCTGCCGGCGGCGAGTTCGCCTGCTTCGCGGAGGATTCGATTCGACCGTTCGTTCGGACTGACGACGACGAGTGCTCGTTGCATATCCTGAATGTCTCGCGTAAATGAGAAAAGTCTTCTCGGAATCGTGTTAACACGGACCGTGAGAACTTTTTCCAGTGGCTCAGGGTCCAAAAAACACCATAATTTGGTGTGCTAGTTGTTCTCTCTATACCATTCAGATATCAAATATTTCAGCGCCGCGACCGACACGCGTCTTGTAGGCGCGGGCAGCCACATCGGTCTCGTCGAAGGCTTCGAGCATCGCACCCGCAACGCGAGTTCGGTCGCTGGCGTGGCACACACTGAGAACCGACGGGCCGGCACCTGAGACGGTAACGCCTTCCGCCCCGGCTTCGAGTGCCGCCTCTCGAACATCGTGATAGCCGGTGATGAGTTCCGCTCGCGCCGGCGTGACGATGCGGTCGTCCATCCCGGCCCCGACGAGTTCGGGGTCGCGACGGCACATCCCGACAGCGAGCGTCGCTGCCCGACCGACCGTGTGAACCATGTCTTCGATGCTGGCCCGACTCGGGACGACACGCCGTGCATCGCGAGTCGAGACGGCGATTTCGGGAAGGCACGCGACGAGCGGGATGTCGGCGTCGACAGTCGTGACTCCGTCGTCGGTTGCGACGGTGAAACCGCCGAGCAGTGCGGGCGCGACGTTGTCGGCGTGGGGTTCGCCGGAGACGACTGCCTCCCCCTCAGCGGCGACCGGGACGAGTTCCTCGCGGGAGAGTCCGCGGTCGTACAGTTCGTTCAGGGCGACTGCGGCCGCGGCGGAACTCGCGGCCGACGACCCGAGACCCGACGAGGGCCGGACACCTTTGTCGATACGAATGTGTGCGGGGGCGTCGAGTGCCTCGGCGACGGCACCGACGACGTTTCGGTCCGGGTCAGTCGGAATGTACTGGCGACCGACGCCCGTGACCTCGATTGTTGTGCGGTCCGCCTTTTCGACGTGAACGACGTCAGCGGGGCGGTCGAGAGCCACTCCGAAAACGTCGAACCCACTTCCGAGATTGGCGCTCGTGGCGGGTGCGCGGGGCGGGAACAAGCCCCCCTTTGCCCCTTAGCTGAGTAAAATGTTGCGGAGGTTGCTACTGCCCCGCCGGGGGGGAATTCTACCCACCACACCCAATTA
>NZ_JBZRPK010000480.1:0-5447 GCF_058382125.1 Haloferax sp. s1 | reverse complement strand
AAGAGCAGGCCCCCGGCGGCGTCACCCCCGGCGTCCGCGGGGACGAACAGGAAGCCCGTGCCGACGGGCCGTTCACCAGCCCCCGCCACGCCCCGGACATCTCCCCGCCGCACGACCGCGTTCAACCCATCCTCCAGTTCGAAGAGAGCGCCGTCTGGGACGCCTTCTGGTACTTCGCAGTCCCGGACACCGTCGAAAACTACCCCGAAGACGGCTACGTCCCCGAAAACGACGAGGACCTCCCCGAGGGTGTCACGCAGGAAGACGTGCCCGTCTCGCCGAAGTACTTCGCTGGCTTCCGCAGTCTCGGCAGCGAAGTCTCGACCGACAAGTCCGCCGAAGAACCGGCGTGGCTGCAGGACATGGAGAACACGACCGAGCGCGCTGGCCGCGCCCAGGACAAAGAGGACCTGATGGAGCGCCTGCGCGACCTCGGCTACATGTGAAGTCGGCCGACACCTAACACAACACACTACGCGGCCACTTTTTCGCGGTCTCGCTGTCGACAGGCGAACCTCTCGACGCCGAGTTCCGACCGTCTTGTATCGTGAGGCTGTTTTCTATCGTTGTAGCTCAGCAGTGTCAGAAGCGCTCGTCACCAACGTCAAACGTATCTTCGGATACGACCCAAGCGAAGAACTGTCGAACGTGCGGGTCCACCCCGAAGAAGCACCTCGCCCGGTGATGTTCCGAGACCCCACGGGCGAGCGATACATCGCAATCGCGCCGCGGGTTCCCGAGTAACTCCCATCGAGTAGCGTCCACACCGTAGCGCCTATCTCCCCCAACCCGCTATCGCCTCCATGACATCCGAGTGGGTTAGCCTCTTTTCCGGCGGAAAGGACTCCTCGTGGGCGCTTTACCGCGCGCTCGAAGAGGGATTGAACGTCACCCGACTCCTGACCGTCCACCCGAGCGACGACTCGTACATGTACCACGTCCCCGCGACCGACCTCGCCTCTCTCGCCGCGGAGAGCACCGGAATCGAACTCGTCGAGGTCCACCCCGGCGACCTCGAAGCGACAGATGTCGAGGACTCCGGCGCGCAGGGCGACGCGGAACTCGAACCGCTCGAAGCGGCACTTTCGGACCTGCAATCCGAAATCGACCTCGCGGGCGTCACCGCGGGCGCAATCGAAAGCGAGTTCCAGACGAACCGAATCGAAGGGATGTGCGACCGTCTCGGCATCGACCTGTTCGCCCCGCTGTGGCAGGAAAATCCGCGGGAACTCGGCGAGGCGATGCTCGACGCCGGCTTCGAAATTACGCTCATCCAAGTCGCAGCCCACGGTCTCGACGAATCGTGGCTCGGCCGGACGCTCGACGCCGACGCGCTCGACGAATTAGAGGAACTCAACGAACAGTACGGCGTCCACATCCTCGGCGAAGGCGGCGAGTTCGAGACGCTCGTTACCGACGCTCCGCATATGGACCGCCCTATCGAACTGGAGTACGAGAAGGTGTGGGAGGGAACCCACGGTCGACTCCGGATTACTGACGCCTATCTCGGCTGAAGTCACTTATTTGACGGCCATTTCTAAAAACGCGAGAGACGCTGAAAACGGAAGTTACTGTCCGTTCGTCAGCTTCGAATGCGCACCGATAAGCGCGTTCGAGAGGTCGAGGTTCTCGATGTGCGTCTCTTCGTCGACGATGGAGTTCTTGAGTTCCGCGTTACGGACAATCGCGCCGGGGAAGACCACCGACTCGTCGAGCGTGGAGTCTTCGACTACGGCGTCGGCCATGACGTGCACGTTCGTTCCGAGTTCGGTGTTGTTCAGCGTCGCGGTATCGTGGATGTAGTTCTCGCCGTCGAGATACCACGCGACTGCATCGAGGTAACTCTGGGGCGTACCGATGTCGAACCACGCGCCGTCGAACGTGTACGCGAACACGTCGCCGTTCTGCTGAAGCCACTGCATGAACCAGCCGGGTTCGTCGGGATTGTTGTCGCCCGCGAGGTACTCGTCGAACTTGGGCAGGTCCTCAGCCGGGAACGCGTAGCACGCGATAGAAACGAGCGTGCTCTTCGGGTCGTCGGGCTTTTCCTGGAAGTTGACGACGCGGTCGCCGTCGAGTTCGACGAGACCGTAGGACTTCGCGCGCTCTCGGTCCTGTACGTCGTAGGCGGCGAGACACGGCTCGTCTTTTTCGTAGAAGAAGTCCACGAAGTCCGCAACGTCGAAGCTGATGAGGTTGTCACCCGCGATGACGACGAGGTCCTCGTCGACTTCCTCACGGTCGATGAGTTGTTCGAGCGCCCCGACGACGCCGAACTTCTCGTCTTCGGCACTGGTGTCTTCGACAGAGAGCGTCGGCTTTTCGAACGACGAGTCGGCGATGTACTCCTCGAACGAGTCGGCGAATCGCTCGTTCGTACTCACGAACACCTCAGAGACGCGGTCGTCGGCTTCGAGGTCTTCAAAGATAGTGTCGATAACGGTCTGGTCACCGACGGGCAAGAACATCTTCGGTCGGTGTTTGGTGATAGGCCACAGACGGGTCGCGTAACCACCAGCAAGGACGACTGCCTTCATACTCTGAAATCCCACCACGTGGTCAAGGCCTTTTTGCATCTTCTCTATACTCTTGACATTTCGACGATGGGATAGTCGCGGGGGTTCGGCAAGGGGATGACGGAAGGTGTGTAACACTGGGACGGCGGAAGGAATTTTCCGTTCGCCATCTAAGCGAGCAGTATGACAGACCAGGAGACCACCACGACGACACGCCAGCGCATCGCTGATGCCCTCCGTGCCGACCCCGCAACCGCGTCCGAACTCTCGGCGAACGTCGGCGTCTCGGTGTCCTCCGTCTACGGTCACCTCCAACACGTCGCCCGTTCCGTCCACGGTCAGGACGGCGAGCAGTTCCTCGTCGCTCCACCAGAGTGCCGGAACTGCGGGTTCAGCGCCTTCGACGACCCCGTGAACTACCCCTCGCGCTGTCCGGAGTGTCGGAGCGAAGGTATCGAAGAAGCCGTGTTTAAAATCGAGTAGTTCCGCGGGGGCAGCGTCCCACCCCGCGCTGTCTCTCCGTTTGTCCCGCTTCTTATATCGCGTCCAACTCGTCCAACAGCGTCTGCGCAGCCGCAGCTGACGACCCGGGACCGCGTGCAGTGATGAGGTCGCCGTCGACGGTGACGCTTGTCTCGCTGTCGAGTTCGCCGTCCCAGATACCGCCCGCCGCTTTGACTTCGTCTTCGACCCAGTACGGGAGTTTCCGACCGTCGGGCATCAGGTCGTCGTCGTCGAGAATGTCTTCCTCCCATTCGTTCGGGAAGCCCGTCACCTCGCGGCCGTCGACGAGGAACGACCCGTCTGCTTCGCGAGTGAATCCGAGGATACCGACGGCGTGACAGACGACGAGCGCTTTGCTCCCGTCACCGGCGACGGCCTGCAAGAGCGCCTGTCGAGCGTGTCGGTCCTGATTGATATCCCACGCGGTTCCGTGACCGCCGGGAAAGACCACGGCGTCGTAGTCGTTGGCGTCGACCTGCGCGATTTTCTCGGGGTTCTGTAGTCGCTCGTCGGTTTCGTGTACGTCGAGAATGTGCTCGGCGAATTCCTTGCCGACTGAGTCGGGGTCGACAGAGCGCTCGTCGATGACCGGCGGCGCGCCCGTCGGCGTCGCCACCGTTACGTCGACACCGGCGTCGCTCAGTGTGGTGAGCGGTTCGATACACTCCTCGCCCCAGTATCCTTCCTCGCTGACGATGAAAAGCGCTGCTGTCATCAGTCCCGAGTATGCCCCGACTACAAAAAGGACCCGTGGACGCGGAAATCCAGGTGGGTTCTCCGCGCGCGACGGAGCGGTCGCGAGCGATACATAAGGACTGTTGTAGTCTCTTACCGGTGTCGCCAGCACCGGGACGATGGTCACCGGTAAATAGTTACAACAGTCCTTATCAGTCGGGCGTCGGCGGGTCGACCTGTCGGTCGTTTCCGACTCGAAGACACGCCGCCGTTGTTCCCACTCCGGTTGCCTCCAATTCGGGATGGTCGCGCTCGCAGACGGTTGTGAACGACTCGTTGAGGGTTCGCCGGGCCGCGTCGTGTTCACCGTCGGTGAGGTCCGAAATCGCGTTCGAGAGAATCGTTTCCGCGTTCGGGTCCGAAAGCGTCTGTGGAACGTCGAACTCCCGGCGGAGTTCGCGCGCGACTGCGTCACCCGGGACATCCTCGGGCGCATCCGCTTCGCCCTCGGCGACGAGGAACTCGCGAACGTCCTGGACATCGATACCGCGCTCGACGCGGAGCCGGAGGTCGAGTACGTGCCGCCACTCCGACTGTTCGAGGCTAAATTCGTCCGGTTGGATAACCACCGGACAGCGAGTGTGGAACCGGCACCCGGATGGCGGGTTCGACGGACTCGGCACGTCGCCGGTGAGTTCGATACCCTCGTTTCGGCGCGAGGGGTCCGGCGTCGGAATCGACGAGAGAAGCGCCTTCGTGTAGGGGTGCTGTGGGTCGTCGAAGAGTGTCTCCGTGTCAGCTATCTCGACAATTTCGCCGAGATACATGACGGCGACGCGGTCACAGACTTCGCGGACGACGCCGAGGTCGTGGCTGATAAACACGATAGCGAGGCCGAACTCGGCCTGTAAGTCGCGCATCAGCGAGATAATCTCGGCCTGGATGGACACGTCGAGCGCCGACACCGGTTCGTCGGCGACGATGAGTTCCGGGTTGAGGACCAGCGCCCGCGCGAGTGCGATTCGTTGTTTCTGCCCACCGGAGAACTCGTGCGGGTAGCGGTCGAAAGCGGCTGCTGACAGCCCAACGCGCTCCAGCAGGTTTTCCACGATGCGTCGCCGTCGTTTTCGGTCGCGCATCCCGTGGATGGCGAGCGGTTCGGCGACGGATTCGCCGACGCTCATCCGGGGGTCGAAACTCGACGACGGGTCCTGAAACATCATCTGCGCCCGGCGACGGAACGCCTTGAGTTCGGCGTCGCCGTGCGCTGTGATGTCCGCGCCGTCGAAGACGACCTCGCCGTCAGTCGGCTCTTCCAGTCGGAGAAGCGACGTCGCAGCCGTCGACTTTCCGCACCCCGACTCCCCGACGAGTCCGAGCGTCTCGCCGCGTTCGACCTCGAACGAGATACCGTCGACCGCCCGCACGCGACCGACTTCCTTCTTGAGGACGCCTTTGGTAATCGGGTAGTGTTTCTTCAGGTTACGAACCGAAAGTAGTGGGTCGGAACTCATCGTGCATCACCGCCGGTTGCGTCGGAACCGCTGTGGCCGCCATCGGTGGCGCGTGCCTCCGAGTCGCTTTCGCCGCGAATGACCGACGCGTCGTAGCCGGGACCGTAGTAGACACACGCCGCACGGTGGTCGGGTGCCGCTTCGAGAAGTTCCGGGTGGTCCCCGCGTCGACCGTCGTCCGCCGCGTCCGGACACCGTGGCTTGACTCGACCTCCCTCCGGCGGCCCCGCCAGGTCAG